>JAISOR010000186.1 GCA_031275535.1 Treponema sp.
GAAAGCATCGCGTGGGGCGGAGAAATCCGTCGATTGGCAGCCCTATTATGCGGGGAACCCCCTCTTCCCCCCATGTAAGGAAACCCCGGGCAATTTTTTGTGTATATCCGGGATACCCCGGAGAAAACGCACCGGTACGGTGGAGAAAAATCTGGTGGGGTGTCGGTATAAAGCCATAGGGGGACCCTCCGGGGTCCCTATGGCTTTATACCGACAGGACCCCAAGTAATTCCTTCACCGTACCGGTGTACTTCCATTTAATGTATCCCGGATAAAGAGTAAATGCTTTTTCCCCGGAGTTCCCGGCAGTATCATTGACATATCCTGAATTGAGGGCTAGACTTACATATTGTGGAAACTAAGAAGAATATACTCATTGTTACGGATGGTTTTGAGGCGACTCATGAGATTGGCAGGCAGATTGCCGGGTTGTTTAAAGACGGCCAGGCCGTTCTCTTGAACGCTTCCGAGTTTTCCGGGACCGATATGCTGCCGGGGGATATTTATTTTTTTGGTTGTGCGGAACCGGCCCCGCCCTCCTTTGCCTATCTGGAAAAGATTTTACGGCATATCAATCTGGTGGGGCGGCCCTGCGGCGTTTTTTCTCCAAAATCCAAGAAAGCGGTACAGTATTTATCCGATATGGTTCATGACGCGGAATTAGCCCTGTATGGCGAGCCCCTAATTGCCGGTACGGCGGCGGATATTAAAACCTGGGTAGAGCGTGTTATAGGCTAAAATTAGGTTGGGTATTATGAAACAAGGCTTAAATCTCGATGACTATATTCGGAAGGTCCCTGATTTTCCCCAAAAGGGGGTGCTTTTTTATGATATTACCAGTATTTTAGCCACCCCGGAGGCTTTTGGCTTTTGTATCGATTCCATGGTCTCCATTTACCGTGAAAAGAAGATTGATGCGGTGGCGGCCATTGAAGCCCGGGGCTTCTTGTTTGCCGCTCCCTTTGCGGTCCGGATGGGGATCCCCCTCATACTAATCCGAAAAAAGGGGAAGCTCCCCGGTAAGACCCTTTCCAAGAAGTATCAGCTCGAATACGCCAGTGCGGAGATTGAAATACACCCCGATGACGTTCCTCCGGGGAAACGGATCTTGCTTTTGGATGATCTTATCGCCACCGGGGGGACCCTTAGGGCCTCCAGGGAGCTGATTGTTTCCTGCGGCGCGGAGGTTCCCGAAATTTTCGGGGTGGTGGGGCTCCCCTTCCTGCATTATGAAACCGCCCTGGCCGGCATTCCGGTCCGGACCTTAATTGAGTATCATTCGGAGTAGTCCTGAAGAGGTCCTGGCCCGGTGTGGATAAATTTGATTAAAAAGGGAGACATTGACATTTTTTCTAATAAATGCTACATTTCTTTAATTATTCCCCGGTTGTGTAATGGTAGCACGGCAGACTCTGGATCTGCTTGTGGGGGTTCGAATCCTCCCTGGGGAATTTAGCGGTTGCTGTCAGGCGGTATGCTTGTGGTTCTGCGAATTTTTCGGCCCCTTCGTCTATCGGTTAGGACATGAGATTCTCAATCTTAAAAGAGGGGTTCGATTCCCCTAGGGGCCGCTTAGGGCTATGGATGAAAACAGAACCTTTAACCGGTTGTCCTCTGAGTTATCCCTGGAAGAACGGAATAATCTTCTAAAAAAACTCACCTCCCAATCGGAAATTTCCCAGGAACCTCTCTATGGGGAGAGCGCCGGCTTTTTCGCCGCCCCCGTAGAAATCGAGAAGCAATACGAAAAGGCCCCCTGGTATTATCATATATTTTACTGGATCCTGGGCTTTTTTAAGAGTAAATCCCCATTAAAAATATACGAGGACCGGCTGGTGGCCAAACTTGGCCGGGAGATAGAGGGCCAGACCCCGGGACTCTACGACTATGAGCGGGGTATCCTGCTTCCGGAATTCTATAAAAAACTGACCGAATTAAAACAGGGGTCCCGTTTTTTTTATACCGCCCTGGATGTAAGCGTTAACCGGGATAAGGGCGCCTTTTATGCCTTCCTGGCATCCCTGGAAATGGGAGAGATCCACCGCCGTTTAAACACCGAAACCGATCCCGCTTTTATAGCGGAGGGGAATCCCAAGGCATTTGAATCGGAACTGCGTCAAATTGCCCTGCGGGCCATGGAAGACGCCATGTCCGTTATCAACGAAGAACAGCGGGGGCTTATGTATCAGCATGCCCGTTCTTTGTATTGTCTTAAAGAACTATCTTCTTTTTTATTTGACCGGGTTTTAACGTCCTTTATCTTTGAAACCGCCCATTCCGGGCCGATTTGTTCCGCCGGTCTGGTAAAGGACCAGTTGTTAATTTTAAATAATATTTTATTCTCCCTAAAACACATCCCGTCCATGCCCCTCCTGGAGTCTCTCTTTATTTTTATCCTCCAGGAACATGAGCAGGAAGCGGGTTTTAATATGGAAACCGAAATACGCAAGCTCCTGTCCCAGGCCGAAGAATCCCTGGTTGTCATCCGGGACTTCAATAAAGAAGTCCCCCTAACCCGGATACTCCGCTGCGTGGAACGGGACATGGCCTTGTCCCCCAAAGTGATCAGCGGCGGGGAGGACTGGTTCAAGGTATACCAGGAATATTGGAAACGGCATACAGAAGCGCGGTTTTCCGAATATATGCGGGTGCGCCGCCACCGGGATCTGCTTAACGCCTTTCGTTCTTTTCTTAAAGGCACGAATCTGAAAATATTAAACTATGTACGGTCCGATTATAATCCGGATGGGATCCCTGTTAGCTGCTCCTTCAGCCTCTCCTTTTTGCTGACCTTCTATTCGGCGGTCTTTATTAGCGATATTAACAAGGTCCTCCGGCAGATATTGATCGACGGGGAGTTCTATAAACGGGAAAACCGGACCGACTTTACCGAAAGCTATAATGAATTAATAAAACTCGAGGATGTTATTAAAAAGTTCGAGGCGGAGCTCTCTCCCTCCGGGGAATATGGCAAGCGGTATAGCATGGCCAAGGGTGATATGTCTTCCCTTCCCATTAAACGGAGAAAGATTCAAATAGTGGTGGAAGAAGCCTCCGACGAGGCAAAACGGATTGTCAGCCGTGTCAGGGAAGCCCTCCATACCATGCTTGACATATTAAATGGCATTCTTAGAAAAGACCCCACCAGTAAATACGATACCCTGGCGAATATGGCAAATATGTCCGGAAAGACAACTATTTTTGTTGATGGTATCGCCGATACCATACAGAAAGTACAGAAAACACTCCAGCTCCTGGACGATATCGATATCATGGAGATTGGAAGATAGCGTGTCCGCAGTACGGCTTTATCCCCTGGGGCTTTCTTTTTCCGGCCCCGTGCCCTATGCCCGGCTTCCCTTGATGATGGACGGCGCGGCGGTGGAGGAAATATCCTGCGTTATTTCTTCCCGCCTGGCCGGTAATATGGTATATTCACCGGAGGGGAAGAACCCCTGCAGGGAGGAGTTCTATGCGGCTTTGGGGCTGGCGGGCCGTCCGGTATTTACCTGCACCCAGGTCCACTCCCGGAATGTCCTGGCGGTGGACCGCCATAGCCCCCGGGTAGGTCCCCGGGGAGATGGGATGATAAGCCGGGACCCGGAACTGTGCCTTTCGGTTACCGTGGCGGATTGTCTTCCGGTGTATCTCTACGATACCGAAAGCGGTGCCTTTGGCCTGGTCCATTCCGGCTGGCGGGGGACGGGTATTGCCCTGGCCGCGCTCCGGCTTATGGGAGAACGCTGGGGCGCCCGGCCCGAAGCGGTGGGGGTCCTGCTGGGGCCCTGTATTCAGTCCTGTTGTTACCGGGTGGATCAGGCCCGGGCAGCGGAGTTTGAGGAAGAATTTGGCGGCTGCGGGGACTATCCCCTGGGACCGGTGACCGAAGAAAGACCCGCGCCCCCGGGGGCCCCCTCCGAAGGCTCCCGGGAATTTTTCATTAACCTGCCCGCGGCCAATGCCCGGCTTCTGGCAAAGGCCGGGGTCCGGAATATCGCGGTCTGCCAGGATTGTACCTTCACCGATGAACGGCTGGGTTCTTTCCGCCGGGAAGGACAAAATTATACCCGTATGGCTGCCTTAATAGGCCGCTGCTAGAGGAATTACTATGTACGATTTTAAGGATCCCTGGAAAGCCAGGATCGCCGGGGCTTTAAACGCCATATTGCGGGAATCCGGCGCCGCGGAGACCGTGGAGGCCTCCCGGATTGTTGCCGAGATCCCCCCCCAACCCGAACTGGGGGACCTGGGCTTCCCCATGTTTACTTTTTCCAGGCTGCTGCGAAAGGCCCCCCCCCAGATAGCCCAAGCGGTAGCGGCACAACTCGCCGGGGATGCCCCCCCGGCGCTTACGGCAGGGGGCGCCCCGGCGGGCGGGACTTTTACCGCCGACGGGCCCTATGTAAATGTGCGGCTCAACCGGGGGGAGGCCGCGGCGGTCATCCTTTCCCAGATCCCCGCGGATGAATCCGGCGGACCCGGGCCCGCCGGAGCGGGTCCGGGCGGCCTAATCCCCGGCGCCGCCGGAAAGACCGGATTCGGGCGGCCCGGTACCCTGGACGGTTCCCGGATCATGGTGGAATTTTCCAGCCCCAATACCAATAAGCCCCTCCATTTGGGGCACCTGCGGAACGATGTCCTGGGGGAGAGCGTCTCCCGGATCTTCGCCGCCTGCGGGGCGGAAATCCGTAAGGTCTGCATCATCAATGACCGGGGGGTGCATATCTGCAAATCCATGCTGGCCTATAAGGAATACGGCCAGGGGAAGACCCCCGAATCCGAGGGGATCAAGAGCGATCATTTTGTGGGGGACTGGTACGTCAAATTCCACCAGATGGCGACGGAAGGCCCCGGTGCGGCGGGGAAGGCCGCCCCGGAGGAGCGGGCCCAGGAAATGCTGAGAAAGTGGGAGGCCGGGGACAGCGAAACCGTGGCCCTTTGGAAGCAGATGAACAAGTGGGCTGTGGAGGGGATGGGGGAAACCTATAAGCGAACAGGGGTTTCCTTTGATCAGTACTATTATGAAAGCCAAACCTATCTTTTAGGAAAGGACGAGATCCTTAAAGGGCTGGACGCGGGGCTTTTCTATAGGGCCGAAGACGGCGCGGTCTGGGTGGATTTAAGCGAGGAAAAGCTGGACAAAAAGGTCCTCCTTCGAAAGGACGGGACTTCCCTCTATATAACCCAGGATATCGGGACCGCCATCTTCCGGCATAAGGACTGGCCCTTTGACCGGCTGGTCTTTGTGGTGGGTTCGGAACAGCAGTATCATTTCCAGGTGCTGTTTAAGGTCCTCGAAAAACTGGGTTTTGAATGGGCCAGGAATCTCTATCACCTTTCCTACGGCATGGTGAATCTCCCGGAGGGGAAGATGAAGAGCCGGGAAGGGACGGTGGTGGATGCGGATGATCTTTTGGACAGCCTTAAGGAGCTGGCCCTAAGGGAAATCCGGGAAAAGGACCGGGAAGAGGCGGTGGGGGAGCCCGGCGATGTGGCGGAGAAGATCGCCCTGGGGGCCCTTCATTACTACCTGCTGCAGGTATCTCCCTCCAAGGATATGCTCTTTAATCCCCGGGAATCCCTGTCTTTTACCGGCAACACCGGCCCCTACCTCCAGTATATGGGGGCCCGTATTTCGGCCTTGCTCCGCAAGGCTTCCATGCTCCGCGAAGATTCGCTCCGTAAACAGGAAAACGGCGATCCCCCGGTCCGGGCTAAGATTAGGCCGGAGCTGCTTTCGGGGGATGCGGAATGGGAACTGCTAAAAGTCCTGGGCGGTTATTCCGAAGCGGTGGCCGCCGCCGCCGCCCGGCTGGACCCTTCCCTGCTGGCGGCCTATCTCTACGAACTCTCCAAGGCCTTTAGCCGTTTCTATCATGACTGCCCCATCCTGAACGCCGAAACCCCGGACCTGGCCGCCGCCCGGCTGGGCCTGTGCCGGGGGGTGCTGTGGACGCTCAAGGACGCCCTGCATCTGATATGTATTCCCTTTTTGGAGACCATGTAGGGGGCTGAGGCAGGGGGCGTTCCTTATAATATAAATGATCAGATTGCAGGGACGTAATGCCTCAAAATAAAATCTTACCGAAGGGCCCGTTGCCTCATAATAAAAAATCTTACCCTGGCTAGATATACTCAAGGGCAGCAGCGGCGAGGGACTGCTGCCGCATGAGGGCC
>JAISOR010000194.1 GCA_031275535.1 Treponema sp.
GTTCCAAAATGTCAGATTTTGGAACTGCAACCTTGAAAAATGCGGTTTCGTAAGGCTTTAGCCTGAGAAACCGCAAGAGCTGGTGACAAAATAACCGATTTTGGAACCAGCTCATTTCTTTTAGGATTTTATCTCCAAAATTATAATTAGGTGACAAATTTTCTGAAAATGTGTATAGTTTTATATGAAGAGAATGACGCACTGCGCATAAATGGAACACAACACTTTTAGGACCCTTCTAAGTCCAGCTCCATTTGTCCGTCCGCCAGGGCTTGGCGGTTCAGGCCCTTTTGGGGGAAAAGCTCCCTGTTCCACCCCGCGGCGGCGGCGATGGATCGGGCCAGGGGAAGGATCTGGGAATCGGTGTAATGATCGTAATCGAGGGGGGCATGGGGCAGGGAGACCGGTTCCGGGCCGGCGGTGGTCCAGACAAATTCCACCGTTCCCCGGCGGCCCTTCCAGCCCAGGGCGCGGGCGGCCTTTACCTGAGGCGGGGTGGAGGAGGTATAGGTCTCCGGCGGCCGGGAGAGCCGTTTACGGTATACCAGTTCCCCGTCCAGCTTCCCCTCCCGGAGCTGCTTGAGAACCTCCAGGACCCTGTCCCGCAGGGCCCCTTCGCTGCCCCCGGAAAAAACCAATTCCAGCAATTCAAGCTGAAGCCGCCGGGCCAGGGGGGTAACGTCACTCCGTACCGCCTCCATGCCCTTTACTTCCACCGATACTGCGCCGCCGGCTTCCAGGAGAAAACCCCCATAGCCCTTCGCCCGGCCCCGGGATTCCCCTTCATCATGGATAGCCCTTAGGGGCGGAATCATAAAACGCCGGTAGGCTTTTTCAAACCGGAGTTCCACAAAGGACTCCAACCGATACTCCTCCCGGATCCTTTCCGCAAGAAACCGGTTTAGTTCCCCCGCAAGCTCAGCGCCCCATGCCAAAAAATCCTCGTAGCGGGCTTCATCCCCAAAACCGGTTTCCACAAAGAGGGAATCCGTATCCCCATAGAGTACCCGGCAGCCCTTCTGCGAAAACCAGTCCCGGGAAAGGAGCAGCCATTTCCGGGCAAAGGAAGTAATGGCCCCGGCCAATTCGGTGCGGCCATACCGGCAGGCGGCGGTTCCCAGAACCCCATAGAAACTGTTCATCAGTATCTTGTATACATGGGCGGCAATCTCGTCCCCGGCCTCCAGGGCCTTTCGGCGGGAACTAAAATACTCGGCGATAAGCGCCGGCAGTAAGCCCGGAGTCCGGGAAAAGACCGCGCCGTTGGGCGCTTCAATGAGGCCGGAATCGGAACTATCCGGGGAGGGCGACGCTTGTCCGGGGGCCGCCTCCGCCCAGTCCCAGCCTCCCGGAAGGCCCCGCGCATGGGCCAGGGGATCGATATTGAAGGTCCGCATGATGGTGGGATAGAGGCTGCGGAAATCAAAGACCGCCACATTCCGGAACAAACCCGGCAGGGGGTCCAATACGGTACCGCCCGCGGCGCCGGAGACCCTGGTATCCGCCGGTGTGGGCGGCGGCGGAGCGATACCCTTTCTGCGGAGTTCCATGCCGTAGATCCGCTCAAAGCTGACCACACTGGTCCAGGCCTTATCCAGGGAAACCCCGGTAAGGCGGGAACGTTCCACCGTCAACTGAAAAAGACCGGTTTTTGCGAAGATCCGCAGGACCAGCTCCGCATCATTATAACAGTACACTCCAAAGGTGAGGGGATCCTTGCCATATAGTTCATCCAGCTCCGCAATCCGGTCTTTCTCCGGGGATTGGCTTTTGGAGGAGACCCCTATCTTGCCCTCCCCCAGGACAGCCTGGGATACGGTTTCCAGGGTATAGTCGGGAAAGCGCCGGGGCCCGGCGCGGACGATCCTAAGGGCATCAAGGACCTGCCGCCCCGGAACCAGGGCTGCGGAGGAACGCCGGCCCTCGCCGGCAAAATACCTGGCCTCATCCGCAGAGCGCCCCAGGGCAAAGGGAATGCCCAGCCCTTCGCAGCGTTCCGCCAGCCGGGGAAAATCAAAGTCCAGAAAATTCCATCCCGTAAGAACATCGGGATCCATCCCCTGAAGGTCCCCGATAAAGGCCCGTAATAGAGAAGCCTCCCGGGAGTGAAACACCACCCCCGTCGCCGGGCCTTGGCCGGCTTCCGTTCCCCGGTCGGGACCGGCAGGAGCGGAACCGTGTTCCGTGGCGGGCTCCCCCGTCTCCGCCGGAAGGTCCGGCCGCCGGACCCGGACAAGGCCGCCGGTACTGCCAAAGAGCGAATCCGTCACGGCGATCCCAATGGCCCGGATGGAACCGTCCCGGGTATCGGTTTCTATATCTATCGAGGCAATCCTGAGGGCGACCCGGGGGGGCATATCCAGGCCGCTGATTTCCGGGCCGGGGAATACTATGTTCACCAGGCGGCCGGGCCTGAAATCGCCCCGGAGCTCCACCGGCCCCCGGATATGCCGTTCCGAAAGGAAAAGGTCCGGCGGTTTCATGCCCCCGTCGGGGCTGGGGATTCCGGCCTGCTCCAGGAGCTTCACCGCCGCGGAACGGTCCCCATACCGGGCAAAGCAGAGGAGTACCAGGGGCTCTTTCCCGGAAAAGGCCTCCAGCAAAGGGGGCCGCATCTCATAGTTGACGGATGCCAGAAGGCTGCTACACCGCTCCCGGTCATGGCTATAGATATGGAAATAGGGCTGCCACCGGGCTTCCACCGCGGCGAAGGACCGGCCATCCTCCAGGCGGCCGGTAAAAAAAAGCCGATCCCGGTGAGGGTCCGCATAGGCATGGATAATGAGGCCGCGGAAAACCGGGGGACCAGACATGGCTTATTGTATCCT
>JAISOR010000196.1 GCA_031275535.1 Treponema sp.
GTTTCTCTTCCCGGAGCAGTTGTGCCAGGAGGCGGTCTAAGCTATCGGCAAAGGCTTTGAGTTCCCGCCTGCCGTAAGAGGCGAAACGTTCCACCCCAAGGCCGTTTTCCGCCAGGCCCACCATAAAATCCCGCAGGGAAAGCCGTTCCCTGATGTTCTCCCTGGTATATACCCTGCCGCGGTCGTCCATCACCATCACCGAGGCCTCCACCAGCCGCGCGGCCAGGGGTATGTCCCGGGTAAGCGCCAGATCCCCCGGTTCGGCTAGTTCAACGATGCGGTTATCCGCCGAACCTTCCCCAGGGGGACAGAGCTCCATCACCAGCGTATCCCCCCGGATCCCCGGGATAAGGCGGTTCGCCACAAAAAAAGCCTTAACGCCGGTCCGCAGGGAAGAACGGAGTACGAGTTCCCGGGCCTGTTTAGGACAGGAATCGGCATCCACCAGAATTTTCATGGGGAGACGGCGCCGTCTCCGGCGGCGCCGGAACCGGCGGAGCCAATCCCGGCGGCATAGAGGGTATAGGTCCCGGAAAAAACCAGATCCTCCCCCCGGGGCCGGGCGGCGATAAAAGCGGATTCCCCCTTTCGGAGGACCAGCCCCTCCCCTTCCCCGGAATCTATGGACAGCTCCCCCTGGGTGAGCAAAAGAATAAGGGGGCCGGCTTCGGGAAAGATCGTCCTGCCCCCGGTTCCGGTCATCATGGAGAGGGAAAATTCCCGGCAGGGGGTCCGGTAGGTGAAGAACGAGGGCTGAATCTCCCGGGGCAGGAGTATTTCCGGGCTGCGGGGGGCAAATTCCAGGATATTCAGCAATTCATCCACATCAATATACTTTGGGGTCAGGCCGCCCCGGAGGACATTATCCGAATTGGCCATAAGCTCCACCCCAAAGCCATAGATATAGGCGTGGAGTATGCCGGCGGGAAGGAATATGGCCTGGCCGGGGGCCAGGCTGATGAGATTGAGATAGAGGGGGGCAAGGGCCGAGGGATCCCCGGGATAGAGCCCGGCAAAATAGGCGGCGTATTCCCATTCCTCCGCATAGGCGGGGTGGGTTTTTTCCAGCCCCCCGGATTGTTCTATGATATGCCGGGTTAAACCATCCCGCGCCGCCCGGGGCAGGGTAAGAAGTCCTTTAAGGAAGTCTTTTAAGCCCCCCGGGGAGCTTCCCCCGGAGGCCAGGGCCTCTATAAGGGGGGCCAGGGATGGAAAGGCCAGGGCCTCCAGCCGTTTTATGATCTGTTCCGGCTCCCGGAACCCGCAGAGGGCCTTAAACGGGGATAGGGCGCAGAGGATCTCCGGCTTATGGTTTTGATCCTTGTAGTTTCTGTTCGGCGCGCCCAGGGCTATGCCCGCCCGGTTCTCCCGTTCCCAGCCCAGCGCGGCCTGTTCCAAATTGGGATGGACCTGAATAGACAGGGGCTTTGCCGCGGCGAGTAATTTAAATAAAAAAGGAAGGGACCCAAAGGCCCTCGCTGCCCCTTCCCCCAGGTACAAGGAAGGATCCCGGTTTATCAGCCCGGGCAGCGCTATGCTTTCATCGTTATACCTTGTTTCCGAAGGGCCTTCGGGATGTACTCCCATCCATAACTCCGCCCATGGAGAGCCATCGGTGTTTTCCCGTTCCAATAGCCGGGGGATCCATTCCGGGGAGCCCCAATCGTAGTGCTTGATTTTATTTTCTAATTTAAAGAGACGGGCCATGCTAAAACCTGTTAAGGGCTTTATCGAGCCGGGTAATCAAGTCCAGGGTAAGCTCTTCGGCCGCCTTGGATTCATAGGCCCCGGACCCGGGGCTGGTTTTCTTTTCCAGTTCATCGCAGAGCAGAAACCCCGCAATAATAGAGACCTTTAGGGGATCCTCAAGGCCGGTTATTTTTTTGGTGTTTTCAATAACCAAACGGTAACGGTTTAAGAGATTTTCAAGGTAGACAGGATCTTCATCCGCGGTAATAGAAAAGGACGCACCCAAAATATCAATGCGAAGGTCGCTTTTCGACATGAAACCTCTAAAATATATCTAATTCCGCGGTGTTATTATCCTCCCCGGAGGGAGGAAGGTCCTGTTGTCCGGCCTTTGCGGCGGCTTCCTCCGCCTCCAGGGCCGCCATAATGGCTTCGTCGGATTCGTCGGGCTCGACGAATCCGTTGGCTTCGCCGGAGCTATCAGATTCGTCGAATCCGGTGGATTCGTCGAATCTGTCAGATTCGGTCGCCGCCGGGAGCCCTACAGATACGGGGCTTTGTTCCGCTTCGGGGGCGGGGGGACCGGCTTCTACCGGGGGCATGGGCGCCGTTTTTTCCACCGCGGCCTGCACGGTGGAAAGGCTCCTGCCTATGGCGTCCTCAAACTGATTAAGCCTGTCCAGGGCGGAGAGGATCCCCTCTTCAATGCGGCCCTGCTCCTCCTTAAAACGCTGCACCAACCCTTCAAGTTCGTCTATCCGTTTCCGGTAGGTCTCCAATTTTCCCTCTAAAAGGGTGTTTTCATCGGTTACCCGGTTAACAAAATCTATCGCCTTGGCGACCTTTGTTTCCAGAAGTCTGACCTGCTCAAGGGTTACCATGGCTTACGCTCCCAAGGCGGCTTTTGCCTGGGCTACCACCGCCTTAAAGGCGCCGGCGTCTTCCACGGCGAGGGAGGCCAGGGCCTTGCGGTTAATGGTTATCCCCGCCTTGTTCAGGCCGTCCACCAGCCGGGAATAGGAAAGCCCCTCCGGGCGGCAGGCCGCGTTGATCCGGATGATCCAAAGCCGGCGAAAATCGCCCTTCCGGTCCTTCCGATCCCGATAGGCATAGAAAAGCCCCTTGGTCACCGCATCCTTGGCGGTCTTATAATTTGAATGACGGCGGCCCCAATAGCCCTTAGCCTGCTTCAGTATTTTTTTACGATGGTCCTTTCTCCGGGAGCCATCTATTGCTCTTGACATGGAAAACTCCTCATCCGTAGGGTAACAATTGCTTTTTGATTACCGGTACATTATCCCCGGACAATATACCGGCATGGCGGAGATTCCGCTTCCGCTTGCTCGATTTCTTGGTAAGAATATGGCGCAGGTTCTGTTTTTTATACTTTACCTTGCCAGTCCCGGTGAACGAATAACGCTTGGCGGCGCTCTTTTTAGTCTTCATCTTAGGCATGATGCCATCCTCTGTTATTTTTTAGGCTTGGGGCTCAATACCATGGACATAAACCGGCCTTCCATGGCCGGAGCCTTATCCATCACATATTCCCCTTCAATACGTTTCAAAACATCCTTGAGGACATCCAAGCCCAGTTCCGTATGGGCCAGTTCCCGGCCCCTAAAACGGATCGTTACCTTAACTTTGTTGCCCTCGGCAAGGAATTCCCCAATATGTTTCGACTTAAAATCCAGATCGTGTTCATCGATCTTCGGCTGCATCCGGATCTCTTTTAGTTTAAATAACTTCTGTTTCTTTTTGGAGTCCCGGATCTTCTTTTCATTTTCAAACTTAAATTTACCGTAATCCAGGATCTTAACCACCGGGGGAACCGCCTGGGGGGCAACTTCTACGAGATCAAGACCCTGTTCCCTGGCAATTTCGAGGGCCTCGGCGGTACTCAGAAGCTGCTGCTCCCCCTCATCCCGAATGAGGCGTACCTCCCGCACCCGAATCTGCTCATTAATCCGTAAATCCTTATCCGCCAACTGACCTCCTCGTCAGTCCCTGCGGAAACTCCTGTTTCCCATGGAACTGCCGTCCCCGGCGCCACGGGGCAGGCGCCGGAAACATACTCGATTATACCAAATTGCAGGGCATTATGTCCAGCCCCCATAAGCCCAGGGCCAAAATGGGCATATTTTCACTTCTCATTTTTCCCTAATCATGCTAGGCTTAGGCCATGAGTTTGTTTTGCCTCTTATGGACACCCCTGTTTTACCTTTTCTGGAGATCCATTGTTTCCGGAAATAATACCAGTTCCGGCGGGGTATGGGCCTTGCTTTTGGGGAGCGTGGTGGCCCTGGTTCAGTTTCTCCTTGGTTCCTTTATCCATGCGGGAGGTTTCGGCTTTTCCCGGTGGGCCGGTATCTGTATTGATATCGTCAGCCTGCCGGCGGTCCTGCCCCTTCTGGTATGCGCCCTGTTTTCGTTCCTGCGGATCTTTTCCGCGTCCGCGGATTTTGTCAATTTTGCCCTCCTCTGGCTCATCCCCGGCGCCGCCATCCGGGCCATAAGCTGGAGCGCCCAGGACGATCCCTCCCTTCTGGTACTGGTTCCCCTGCTTTGGACGGCCATAGCGGTGGGGATCCCCTTCTTTATAAACATAATCCTGAACAGCTTTAGCCTTATCATAATCCCGCTGTTCCTCTGCATCGCGGCCCTTCCCCTCATAGCCGCTACCGCCTACTGGGCCTTCTTTTCCCAGAAGCTTTGGCTGGGCTTTTTGCTCACCCTGGTTACCCTTATCCCCATGGGAATCTCCGTGGGCGTGGCTTTTTTTCGCTCTTGCGGAAAAAACTAATTACGATATTATTATAGTAGCTTATTAAAAGATGAGCTGGTTCCAAAATCGGTTATTTTGTCACCAGCTCTTGCGGTTTCTCAGGCTAAAGCCTTACGAAACCGCATTTTTCAAGGTTGCAGTTCCAAAATCTGACATTTTGGAAC
>JAISOR010000243.1 GCA_031275535.1 Treponema sp.
TCCTGATATAACTTTTCCGCGCTCTGCCCGTCCGGGGCCGGGGCATCTAAAACAAGGTATTTAAGTTCCCGTTTCCCCGCATCATCTCCTTCGGAGATGACCCCCAGGCCGTTCAGGTCAAAGGTGCTTATATCCAGGGCAATCCTTCCGTTAACCGTGTACCGGGTGGCCGAAACACCCCCCCAGCTCAAGGTTTCCGTGGTTGCCACGGGATCCACCCGGGTTATCTCCGTGGCGGGGGCCGTCGTATCGATATATATCGTATAAGTTGACGGCGGGGATACGCTCCCCTGGCTGCTTATGGCTTCTATGGAAAAGGTATAGGTCCCATTGGTAAAAACACAGGGCGTCCCGTTTGTATTGGGATACGTTTCCCCGGATGTTATCTTCCCGCTTTTCACGGTCCTTTGCAGGGTGGTTTTTCCGTCACCCTTCGGTACCCTTTCCTCTTCACCAACCATCTCCCAGTCAAGGAAAATTTCGCCCTGCTCCCCCTCCTTGGTAACGGTGAGGGCCGGAGAAACGGGATCGGAAGATTTGATGGTCCCCAGGCTGTGGTAGATGTTCGCCTCTATTTGAAACTCTTTATTTTGATAGGTATTATCTAATTTACGAAAGGTGATAAGGGGTAATTCATCGGCGGTAATGATTTTTAACAGGAGGCCGTCCTTCTGGTTCGGGTCCGTTGGAGTCTCGGGGAAAAAGGCTTCCCCCCCCGAGATATCCATTACCCAGAACTTAACCCGGTACCGCTTATTAGGGTCCAGGGGGTTCCCCGTACCCCGGTCAAGGGCCTTATACCTGAATTCCAGGGATCGTTTCCCCCCAGCTTCGGGATTGGCCTCATTCCATCCATTCTCGGGATTGGGGTCAGGAACATCCATGTCGGCCCATGTATCCGGCGGCGTTTCCCCGTCAACCCATAGTTTTATCTTAGGATACCCCGGTTTTACCCCCTGAAGATCCGACGCGTAGCCGATCATGACCCCGCCGGCCACCAGTTCCGGCACGTCCTTGTCGGTCTGGGCCTTCCCGGACTCAAACTTCCAGGCCGGAATGGCCAGTTCAATTTGGGGTGGATGGTTCTTTACGGTATACACCAGCTCTTCGGTTAAGGTCTCTTTCCCCGATCTGTCCAGGGCCCGGATTTTGACCTTTATATCGCCGTCTTCTTTAAACTCCTCCAGGGTATTTAAGGTATATACCCAGCGCTGCGATTCCTCGTCAAAGACCGCCGGAACCCACCGCATTTCCGCGGGCCGGCCCCAGTCTTCCTCGGTTCCCCAGGCAATCAGCACCGTCTGAACCGCAATATCATCGGTGGCATTGACGACAAACTGGATCTTATCCTTAATGAATTGACCCGCAGCCGGCTCTTCCAGAGATATTTTAGGAGCGGTTATATCAACCTTGTCCCCCAAGCCGGATTGTAATGGACTTTCGCATGCAATAAGAGTCCAGACCGTTAGAATAATGACCGTAAATTTCCTGAATAAAGACATCATTCACTCCTCAGCAAAATATCTCTTCCGCATCTCACAGGGCTGATCCGATTCTCGCGCTTTCAAACGACGGCTAAATGCCTTCAAATGGATATATATTAGTTTTTTTGTAATATTTACATATATCTGACTATTATAATAATATATTTTTTAAAAAAATTCTAATTTTTGGTCGAATTTTTTGAAAAAAAGCGGAAAAAGGGGGAAGGAAGAGAGTGGGGAAGAGAGTGTGAAGAGTGGGGAGTGAAGTGTGAAGTGACGTGAAGTGAAGAGTGGGGACGGTTACGATATGTGATTACTTAAAAATAGTGTCATTCTTCACTCCCCACCCTTCACTCTTTTTTTGAACTTTTCCCGGTATTCGGGAATTTCTATCATAGGGGGCCGTTCCACCATGGGGATCTCCGTTTTTTTGACCGTGTGTTCCAGATCTTTCGCCTCCAGGGCAAGGTGGTAGTCCCCCAATTCCCGGAGTATTTCGGCGTCGCCGTATTTTTTTGCCCGGGATAAAAAGGTGCTAAGGATGCCGTAGGCCATTTTCCCCAGGGACGCGGTGGTCTGGTTCCGGTGGATCCGCAGATCCAAATCGACCTGGGCCAGGGCGTCTATACCGGCCACGTGCAGCAGATCGATAAGGTGCCCCAGTTCTACGCCGTAGCCCACCGAGAAGGGCAGCTTTTCCAGGAGCTCCCGGCGGCCGGCATATTCCCCGGACAGGGGCTGTACCAGCCGGGCCAGTTCGGGATAGAAGAGGGAAAAGATGGGCCTTACCAGGATCTCCGTTACCCGGCCGCCGCCGGAGGGGACAATGCCGCCGGGGGCCCGGATGGGCCGTTCGTAGAAGGCCTTTACATAGCCGATCTTATCATCCTCCAAAAGGGGACCCAGGAGGCCGTAGACAAATTTGGGGGCAATATTGGAAATATCCGCGTCCACCCAGACAATTATATCCCCCTCCAGGGCGTAGAGGCTCTTCCAGAGGTTCTCCCCCTTTCCCTGGTAACTCCCATAACCGGGGAGTATGGCCTTGGACGTAAAGACCCGGGCGCCGAACCGTTCCGCCACCTTACGGGTATTGTCCCGGGAGGATGAGTCGATTACCGCAATTTCGTCCACCAGGGAGTAGCGATCCATCAGTTCCGTGCGGATCACCAGAATTTCCTTGCCTATGGTCGATTCTTCGTTAAGGGTCGGAAAGGCCAGGGAGATCTTCAGGCCCTTTTTCTCTTTTAAAGAGACCAGCCGGCCCATATCCTGGAACCGGGAATGGTGCCAGGTTCGCCGCAGCAGCGCGTCGTCACCGGAGCTCACTGGTTTTCCTTTCAATAATGGCTTCAATTAATTGCCTGCCCTTTTCGATGGAGGCAATCTCAATGGTATCATGAGTCAGCCCCTCCCGCCCCTGGGCTATACCCAGGGACAGGGCGGGGATGCCATGGTGGGAAAGGAAGGCGGAAGGGTCGGAACCGTTTTCTTCCTTAATCTTTATATGCAGATCCTTCATAATACCCCTGATGGTTTTGGAAAGTTCGGCGTTGGTCGAAGGATCCCCCACGGGGATAAAGGAGGTAATGGTTACCTCGGTCTTTAAGTCCGGGCCCTGGGCCGCGCTTTCGGCGGTGGCCTTTACGGTGTCCATGGCCATATCCAGCAGGGTTCCGTCGGAAGATTCCAGCTCTATTTCCAGGATGCCCTCCGTGGGGATCCGGCCGAACCCCGTGCCGGCTTCGATCCGGCGGATATGCAGATGGGTGCTTCCCTTGGAATCCCAGGTAATATCCGAAAGCCTGCGGGCCGCCGAAATAAGGGCCTCCACCACCATGGCCGCGGATTCCGCGGCGGCCCTGGAGGATTCCATTCCCTCCCCATCCCCTTCTTTCCCGGCCTCCTTTTCCTTGCGGTCCAGGGACACGGCTATGGAGATCCGGTAGGTTCCCTGGGTATGGGTGATGACGGTTCCCAGCATAAAGCCCTGGATCCCCAGGGCCGCGAAGGGGCGGAGCAGGGGATCTTCGGTAATATGCAGGAAGACATTGCTCTCGGGGTCGTCAAAGGAACGGGCGGCAAAGAGCAGGAGTATATCCCGGCTGCTTTTTAATCTGCCCGATGCAAAGGCCTCCGCCACGGACAGCAGGGTGGCGGTTCCCAGAATATCCGCCAGCCCTGCACCCCGGGCGTGGAGGGCGTCCAGCCGGGAGAGGCTTTCCAGGGGATGCCAGCGGCTTGTACCCAGATCGGAGAACAGGAGCAGGGGCGCTTCATCGATAACGGAGGGAGCATGGATCCGGACCAGAATATTGCCCTCCTCATCCACCCGGGAAACCAGCCCCAGGGCATTGAGCCGTTCCAGCACAAAGGCGGCCCGCTGTTCCTCCCGGTGGGTGGGGGAGGGGACTTCCGCCAAACGGAGGGCGTCCGCCAGGAGCCGATCCGCCAGAAGGGAGGTGGATTTCCGGTTATGGTAAAACACCGACGATGCTTTACCGGAAAGAAGGTTAATTCCCCGGATAATACTATTTTGAAAATATTCTAAAAACCCCACAATTCCTCCTAACAATAATACCATATTTGGGCGATTCTGTCCAACTACGGTCATCTCTCTTTTTATGGACTATTTTTCGTATTATGGTATTTTTTTATTGCGAATAGAAATAGTCTGGTATATTATAGTACGGAGGAGGATCGTCTTGAGTCAAAGCATCAGTAATCTTGGACAGCTTTTTTCTCCGCTGCAGGTTGGTTATATTGTGGACCCCATTGAACCTTTAAGCGCCAACTCTGATGTGACCTGGGTTCTTGAGACGATTGCCGATAAGCCCGAATGGAATGTGGTTCCCATCGAGCGGGATGGGGTCGTGTTAGGGGTCGTTGCCCGTAAGGTTCTTGAGGAATTGGCCGGTTCCGCCTGGTCCCGTTTCTGGCAGAAGGACCTTGACGCCTATTTAATCCCCGCCCGGGAAACCATTGAAGCTTCCACCTATATAGGAAAGGTGGTGGATAATTCCCTCAGAAACGTCCAGGGGGAAGAGACCTTCTGGTTTGTTGTCCAGCATAGACGCAGTTATCTGGGGGTCATCAGCCTGCAGAAGATGCTGGAATATACCAATACCCTCCGTTCCCAGGATCTGATAAAGGCCGGGGAGATACAAAGCAATCTGCTTCGAAAGTCCCATATCAACGACAGCCGGATCAGCCTCTTGTTTTATAACCAGATGGCCCATGAAATAGGGGGCGATTTTTACCGGGTTTTTAAGAGCGGCCCCGACCGGTATCTGGTCGCCTGTTTTGATGTGGCGGGCAAGAACATTTCCGGTTCCATGGCCACCATGGCCCTGGGGGCCTGTTTTTCCTCCATGGAACTTTTCAAGTACGATGCCTCGGCGGAGCAGATCACCCAATTCATCAATGCCCTGGTTAGGGATGTGAATCCTCCGGGGGTATTCGTTACGGCGCTTCTTTTTTATGTTGATTTTTCCACCAGGGCGGTAAAGATCCATAACTGCGGTTTTTCTCCGGTCCATATCTTCGTACCCCAGGAAGCAAAAAAAGTGGCCTACACGGTTGCCCAGCCCTCGTATCCTCCCCTGGGCATTCAGGAAGACCTGGAGCTGAATTCCGATCAGATCGTCCCCATTGTCAAAGGCCTTAGGATAACGGCCTATTCCGACGGTCTTACGGATATGGCCGATATTTTTGGGGAACGGTACGGTGAAGAAAAGACCGTCAAACTTATAAAATTGTTCCATACCCTTCCCCAGAACGGGATACCCAAGGACATGGACAAGGAAATTAGACGGTGGATAGGGGAGGCCTCTTTAGCGGACGACATTACCCTGGTAGACATGCGTTTTAATTAGACTAATACGGGGTTTGCGTTTTTCGTAAGATCTCTGTTATACTATCCTTATGTATCGTAATATTATAGAAGTATCTTTGTTATAAAGGAGCTGCTATATTTATCATGGGTAAAAAGGCTCGTAATATCGCCCTGCGGTTTACCCCCCTCCAGGTGGGGTATATTGCCGATTGTATTGAACCCCTAAATGTGGCTTCGGATCTTAAATGGGCCCTGGACTTGACCGCCGCCCGCCCGGATCTGGAAGTAATCCCCCTGGAGCGGCACGGGGGTATCCTGGGGGTGATCCAGCGTGATACCCTGGAAAAGTTGAGTAATTCCCTGGTAAACCGGGTGGTGAAGAAAAACCTGGAATCCTATCTAATGCCCATCCAGGAGGTTATTGAGGCCTCCACCTATATAAACAGCGTGGTTGACCGGGGTTTAAAAAACACCCAATGGGATGATCCTGCCTGGTATGTGGTGGAACACAAAAAACAGTATTTTGGCATGGTAAACCTCCGGCAGATGCTGGAGTATACCAATGATCTCCGGGATCAGGACCTGAAGCGGGCCGGTGAGATTCAGCAGCACCTTTTGGTTAAATCCAGCGTCAACGATAAACGGTTTGAGGTGTTTTTCTATAACCAGATGGCCCATGAAATAGGGGGCGATTTTTATAAATCCTTAAAGCTCGATAAGGACCGGTATCTGATTGTCTGTTTTGACGTGGCGGGGAAAAACCTGTCCGGCGCCATGACAACCATGGCCCTGGGAGCCTGTTTTGCGACCCTGGAACTTCTGAAACAGCGGCATGAAAACCCGGAAGGGATGACCCGGTTTATCAACGATATGATCCGGGCGATAAACCCTCCCGACGTCTTTGTTACGGCGGTGCTGTTTTATGTTGATTTTTCCAGCCGTTCCGTGGAGATACACAACTGCGGGTACTCTCCGGTCCTGGTCTTTGTTCCCGAGGATAACAGGCGGATCATCTGTAAAACCGCCAAGCCCAACCTGCCCCCCCTGGGGCTGGAAGCGGACCTGCGCCCGGATCCTCCCCAGGTTATTCCGGTTTCCAGGGATCTCCGTATTACCGCCTATTCCGACGGGCTCACGGATATGTCCGATATTTTTGGGGAACGTTTTGGGGAAGAGCGGACCCTGGAGTTTCTTAAAAATTTACATTCCATCCCCCTGAATGAGCTGAATAAATCGATAAATACCGAAATTAATGTATGGACAAAGGAAGCGGCCCTGGCGGATGACGTTACGCTGGTGGACATGCGTTTTAATTAGTTAAACGAAGCTGTTCCAAAACTTCAGTTTTTGGAACAAGCTCAGAGGAGTTCCCATGGTAGAGGTCTTAAAAAAAAATCCGGCCTGGAAAGGCCGCCGCGGCCCGGTGGTGCTGGTCATCATGGACGGCGTAGGATACGGCAAATACAAGGAAGGCGATGCGGTAGCCGATTCCAAGATGTATCATCTATCCGCCATAAAGGCCAAGAGCCCGAATACCCGGCTCAAGGCCCACGGGAAGGCGGTGGGCCTCCCCTCGGATGATGATATGGGCAACAGCGAGGTGGGGCATAACGCCATGGGCTGCGGCCGGGTCTTTAGCCAGGGAGCCGCCCTGGTTTCCGCCTCCATCGAAACCGGGGCCCTGTTCCGGGGACAGGCCTGGCAGGAGATCGCCGCCAATGTAAAATCCGGCGGGAATTCCGGCCCCCGGGTCCCCACCCTCCACTTTATCGGCCTTTTCTCCGACGGTAATGTCCACAGCCACCTGGATCACCTCAAGGCCATGATCCGCCAGGCAAAAAAAGAGGGGGTCCCCCGGGTCCGCGTCCATGTGCTTTTCGACGGCCGGGACGTGGGGGAGACCAGCGCCCTGGACTATGTGGACCCCTTTGAGGCCTTCCTCAAAGAAGAGAGTACCGGCGGCTTTGACGCCCGGATCGGTTCCGGGGGCGGCCGGATGTGGATCACCATGGACCGTTACGGCGCGGACTGGGCCATGGTTGAGCGGGGCTGGAAGACCCACGTCCACGGGGAGGCCCGGCAGTTTGCGACTGCCCGGGAGGCGGTGGAAACCTACCGCAGGGAAATCCCCGGCATCATCGATCAGGACCTCAAGGAATTTGTCATCGCCGAAGGGGGGAAACCCATCGGAACCATCGAAGACGGGGACTCGGTAATCTACTTCAACTTCCGGGGGGACCGGGCCTTGGAGATCACCGCCGCGTTTGAGGAAGACCGGTTTGATAAATTCGACCGCGGGCGGCGGCCCCGGGTCTGTTATGCGGGGATGATGGAATACGACGGGGATACCCATGTTCCCAAGCGGTACCTGGTAAGCCCCCCTGCCATAGACCGGACCCTGGGGGAATACCTGGCCGCCAGCGCGGTCAGGACCCTGGCTATCTCCGAAACCCAGAAGTACGGGCACGTAACCTATTTCTTCAACGGGAACCGGACCGGCAAGTTCGACGACAAGCTGGAGGACTATGTGGAGATAAAGAGCGACGTGGTCCCCTTTGAGCAGCGGCCCTGGATGAAGTGCGCCGAAATTACCGACGAAGTTCTGGCGGCCATTCCCTCGGGGAACTACGATTTTATCCGGCTTAACTATCCCAACGGGGATATGGTGGGGCATACCGGGGTGTACCAGGCGGTGGTCTGTTCCATGGAGGGGATGGACCTGCAGCTGGGACGGCTGGCCAAGGCCGTGGAGGAGGCCGGGGCAGTGATGGTGATCACCGCGGACCACGGCAATTCGGACGATATGTTTGAACATAACAAGAAGACCGGGGCGGTGATCTACAAAGAAGACGGCAGCCCCAAGGCCAAGACCAGCCACAGCCTTAACCCGGTGCCCTGCATCATCTACGATCCCGAATACCAGGGGGAGTACCAAACCGGGACCGAAGACTGCCTGCGGGAGGGGCTGGGGATCAGTTCCATTGCCGCCACCTGCATACACCTTTTGGGGTACCTGCCCCCGGAGGATTATGATCCTTCGTTGTTAAAGTTCTAGCATGGACCTGTATAGCACCGGACTTTCGGGGCTGGATGAGGTTTTTACGGGCCTCCTGCCGGGGGATAATCTTGTTTTTGAAGTTGATAATATAGAAGATTACCGCCTTTTTGTCCGGGCCTTTACGGAGGGGGCCAGGGGGCGGGGAAAGGGCATAGTGTACTTCCGCTTTGCGGATCATCCGGCCCTCCTGGAAGAAGGTTCCGGGGATGCCCATGTCAGGATCGTCCCCCTGGACCCCCGGCGGGGGTTTGAGTACTTTGTGTCCGATCTGGTCCAGGTGGTGGAGGATAACTCCGCCTCCGCCTGGTTTGTCTTCGACTGCCTTTCCGGCCTTGTCCAGGACTGGTACTCCGACCGGATGCTGGCCAACTTTTTCCTGGTGGTCTGCCCCTTTGTACTCAAGCTGCGCTCCCTGGCCTACTTTGCCCTCTACAAGCACCACCATTCCGCCCATGCCACGGACAGCATTTACCAGACCGCCCAGATTATCAGCGAGGTATGGAACCACCGGGGGGCCTATTATATCCAGCCCCAGAAGGTAGACGGCCGCCATTCCCCTACCATGTATATGCTCCATATCCGGCAGGGGGACCGGTTTGTTCCCATTACCAACAGCGCCCTTATCGCCGAGGTAGTGGCCTCCGCCAAGGACCCCCTGCTCAGCCTGACCATTCAGCGCTTTGGCCTGTGGATTACCAGCTATCATGAGGGCACCGCCATCCTGGCCGCCCTGGAACGGGGGGAAAACCGGGAGGCCCAGCGGGACGCCCTCTTTGAGCGGCTCCTCAACATGGTCATCACCCGGCAGCAGAGCTTCCTGCCCCTGGCGCGGCGCTATTTTGACCTGCCCTATATCCTGGACATCCTGAAACGCCTTATCGGTTCCGGCCTTATCGGCGGCAAGGCCCGGGGCATCCTCCTGGCCCAGCGGATCCTCCGGGAAAGGGACAGCGCCTGGGAGACCCTCCTGGAACCCCACGACTCGTTTTTTATCGGCTCCGATGTATTCTATACCTATGTGATCCGGAATGGCTGCTGGTGGCTCCGGCAGTGGCCGGGCCGGAAAACCGGCCCCATCGAAGAAATCCTCAAGCGGGCCGCCACCGCCCGGGAGCGGATCCTAAGGGGGGAATTCCTGGATTACATCGTGGTCCAGTTCCAGGAGATGCTGGAATACTTTGGCCAGTCCCCCATCATAGTCCGGTCCAGTTCCATCCAGGAGGACAGCTACGGCAACGCCTTTTCCGGCAAATACGAAAGCGTCTTCTGCGCCAACCAGGGCAGCCCCGAAGAACGGCTGGCGGCCTTTCTGGATGCGGTCAGGACCGTCTACGCCTCTTCCATGAGCGAAGACGCCCTGCTGTACCGGCTGCACCACGGCCTCTTATACGAGGATGAGCAGATGGCCCTCCTGGTCCAGCGGGTTTCCGGGGATCTCTGGGGAGACTGGTTCTTCCCCCCCGCCGGGGGGGTGGGTTTCTCCTACAATCCCTTTGTCTGGGACCCCGCCATAGATCCCCATTCGGGGATGCTCCGCATGGTCTTTGGCCTGGGAACCCGGGCGGTGGACCGCATCGACGACGACTATACCCGGATCGTGGCCCTGAACCAGCCCCTGCGGCCGCCGGGGAAAAACGCCGGGGACCCCTACCGGTATGTGCAGCGGAAGGTGGACCTGATCGACATAGGGGAGAACCGCTTTGTCACCGTATCCATCAAGGCCGCCCTGACGAGGCTTCCCCCGCGGATCTTAAGCCTCTTTTCCCTTAGGGATGAAGAAGCCGCGCGCCGGGCCCGGGAACTCGGCATGGATGAGAGCGGGGCCCTGCGGCCGGATTTTAAGGAACTCTTTGAGACCACCGATTTTTGTTCCCGGATGCGGAGTATGCTTGCGGCCCTGGAAGAGGCCTACCGGCATCCGGTGGATGTGGAATTTACGGTCAACATAGACCACCGGCACGAACCCCCGTCCTACCGGATCAACCTGGTCCAGTGCCGGCCCTTCCAGGTAAAACTGATGGGTTCCGGGGACATAGGGCTGCTCCCATCCTCCATCCCGGAGGACCGGGTCTTTATCCGCAGCGACGGCCCCATCGTGGGCCGGAGCCTGGCCGCCCCGGTGGACCGGCTCATCTATGTATCCCCCGAAGCCTATACCACCCTGGGCGAGGGGGACCGCTACGCCATAGCCCGGCTGGTGGGGGACCTGAGCCACCGGCCCAGGGCAAAGAAGGATCCGGTTATTATGCTGGTCGGCCCCGGCCGCTGGGGAACCTCGACCCCCGCCATGGGGGTGCCCGTGTCCTTCAACGATATTAAGGGGGTTTCGGTACTGGTGGAATTGGCGGTCATGCACGCCGGGCTGGTGCCGGACGTATCCCTGGGGACCCACTTCTTCAACGATCTGGTGGAGATGGACATGCTCTACTTTGCGGTTTTCCCGGACCGGGGAAAAAACAGCTTTTCGGAGGCTTTTTTGAAACGGGCCGCCTCCTTTCTCCACCTTATCCCCCCGGAGAACGAACTCTGGGCCCGGACCCTTACGGTCCTGGAACAGGAAGATTCCCCGGGCAAAGGCCGGGAACTCCGTCTCTACGCAGACGCCACCTCCCAATCCGCCCTCTGCTACGTCCCTTAAATCGATTTGAAGTGAAGTGTGAGGAGTGGGGTGTGAGGTGGGTCGAGGGCGGCCTAACGAGTAAAGGCGGT
>JAISOR010000276.1 GCA_031275535.1 Treponema sp.
CTTTTTCTTATGGGTTTCCCTTTTCCGGGGTCCCGCCCTGTTACCGGTGTTCCCAAAACACGCTCAATGTTTCGCGTGCCGTTTTGGGCGGGCCGCTTTTAGATGTTCCGCCCAGGCCATTTTTTTTGTCTATGGGTGAAAATACGGTGGAATATTTTATCGCTTCCTGGTATGATGCCCTATCATATTCGGAGTTATCAATGAAAAAGAAAATCGTTCTGGCCTATTCCGGCGGACTGGACACCACGGTGATCATCCCCTGGCTCAAGGAAAATTATGACTGCGATATTGTGGCGGTTTGTGTGGACGTGGGGCAGGAGGCGGACTGGAAGGGCATTAAACAGCGGGCCCTGGATACGGGGGCCCTGTCCTGTCATGTGGCGGATGTAAAGAAGGAATACGTGGAGGACTATGTATGGCCCGCGCTCAAGGCCAACGCCCTCTACGAAGACAAGTACCTTTTGGGCACCTCCACCGCCCGGCCCCTGATCGCCAAGGTCCTGGTAGCTTATGCCCGGAAGGAAAAGGCGGTGGCCATCGCCCATGGCGCTACCGGCAAGGGGAACGACCAGGTCCGCTTTGACCTGGGGATCATGGCCTTTGCGCCGGATCTGGAGATTATCGTCCCCTGGCGGATCTGGGATTTACAGAGCCGGGAGGAGGAGATCGAGTATCTGGAAAAACGGAATATCCCGGTGCCCATGAAAAAGAGCGACTCCTACAGCAGGGACGATAACCTCTGGCATATTTCCCATGAGGGGCTGGAACTGGAAGATCCCGCCAACGAGCCTTCCCTGGACCGGATGCTCAAGATGACCGTGCCCCCGGAGAAGGCCCCGGACAGGGCGGAATATGTGGAGATTGATTTTGAGCGGGGAATTCCCCGGGCGCTCAACGGCAAAAAAATGGATGGGGTTTCCCTGATTCGGGCCCTCAACAAGATAGGCGGCGCCCACGGGGTGGGCCTGGTGGATCTGGTGGAGAACCGGGTGGTGGGGATGAAGAGCCGGGGGGTTTATGAAACCCCCGGGGGAAGCATCCTCTACTATGCCCACGGGGAGTTGGAACACCTCTGCCTGGACCGTCAGACCTATGCCTTTAAACAGCAGGTGTCCCAGAAGATGGGGGAGGTGATCTACGGCGGCCTCTGGTTTACCCCCCTGCGGGAAAGCCTCTCCGCGTTTGTGGACGCCACCCAGGAAACCGTCACCGGCAGGGTCCGGCTTAAACTCTACAAGGGTTCCATCAGCGCCGCGGGGATATCCTCTCCCTACTCCCTCTACAATACCAGCATCGCCAGTTTTACCACCGGCGAACTCTACAACCACGCCGACGCCCGGGGCTTTATCCGGCTCTACGGCCTCCCCGTCCTGGTCCGGGCCCTGATGGAACAGACCGCGGCCAAGACCAGGCGCGGGGGGAAGAAGGAAAAAGCCGGGGCCCCAGGGTTGCAGCCCGGGGGCCCTTCGGGGACCCTCCTCCCGCCGGACGCCAAGTCCAAGGGAACCGCGGGCTGAGCCCTTAAAGGGGGCAGAGGGGGCGTCATCTTTGGAAGACCATGGGGATAAACAGAAAACCACCCGGCTTCTCTGGTCCGGCCGGTTTGAGGAAAGGCCCGGCGCGGAGGCTTTTGCTTTTCAGGCCTCCATCGCGGTGGACCGCCGTTTTGCCCTGGAGGATATTCGGGGAAGCCGGGCCCACGCCATCATGCTGGGGAAACAGGGCCTCATCGACGCCGCCACCGCGGCAGCCCTGGACGCGGAGCTTGCCCGGATCGCCGGGGAACTGGAGTCGGGGGAACTCAGCATCGACGCCGGCGCCGAGGATATTCACTCCTTTATAGAGGGGATTCTTACCGAGCGCTTAGGCGATGCGGGCCGTATGGTCCATGCGGGGCGCAGCCGGAACGATCAGACCGCGGTCGATTTCCGGCTTTACCTCAAAGGCTGCGTACCGGAACTTTGTACCGAGCTTATGGAAACCATCAGGGTTCTTTTGGACCAGGGGGAAAAGCACGCCGCATCCATCATGCCGGGCTATACCCACCTCCAGCGGGCCCAGCCGGTAAGCCTGGGGCACCACCTCGTGGCCTGGTGCGCCGGGCTGGAGCGGGACCTGGGGCGCTTTACCGACGCCCTTGAGCGGCTGGACGAGTGTCCCCTGGGAGCGGGGGCCCTGGCGGGGTCCTCCCTTCCCCTGGACCGGGAGGCCGTGGCTTCCGCCCTGGACTTCCGCGGCCCCACCCTCAACTCCATGGATTCCGTGGCGGACCGGGACTTTGCCCTGGAGCTGGCCTCCGCCTGCGCCATCACCGCGGTACACCTTTCCCGGTTCTGCGAGGATGTGATCATCTGGGCCAGCGAGGAATTTAAGTTTATCGATTTGGCCGAAGCCTGGAGTACCGGTTCTTCCATCATGCCCCAAAAAAAGAACCCCGACTTTGCCGAGCTTATCCGGGGTAAGGCGGGCCGGACCACGGGCAACCTGGTATGTCTCCTTACCCTCCTCAAGGGGCTTCCCTATGCCTATGACAAGGACCTCCAGGAAGACAAGGAGGCCCTCTTTGACAGCCTGGATACGGTCCGCGCCTGCCTCCGGATGTTCCGGGGGATGATGGCCGCCGCCGGGTTTAATACGGATAGAATGGAAGCCGCGTGTACGGGAGGTTTCCTGGAGGCCACCGATGCGGCGGAATACCTGGTCCGCAAGGGCCTCCCCTTCCGCAGGGCCCACGAAGCCGCGGCCCTGCTGGTCCGGGACTGCCTGGAAGCGGGGCAGCGGAGCATCTCTTCCAGGACCCTGGAGGAACTCAAGCGCCGGTCAGCGCTTTTTGAGGCGGACATCTACGAGGCCATCAGCCCCGCGGCCTGCCTTGCGGCCCGGAAACTCCCCGGCGGCCCCGCTCCCGCCGAGGTCCTCCGCCAGATAGAAGTCCTGCGGGCACGGCTCGCGGGGTTCTAAAGCCCTTCGATATCCTTAAAGTAGCGGACCGTTCCTACCTTTAGCTCGCTGGTGGCCGCTTCGTCGCAGACAATGATGGCCCGGGGGTGCATTTGCAGACAGGAAAGGGTCCACATGTGGTTAATCCCCCCTTCGACCGAAGCCTGGAGGGCCCGGGCCTTGCCGTGGCCGCAGACCATGATAAGCACCTCCCGGGCGTCGGTAACGGTAGCCACCCCCACGGTAAGGGCGGTGGAGGGGACCTTTTGCGGGTCTCCCCCAAAGAAGCGGGCGTTGGCGATCCGGGTATCCGTGGTAAGGGTTTTTATCCTGGTCCGGGAATGCAGGGAAGAGCCGGGTTCGTTAAAGGCGATATGCCCGTCGGCGCCCATGCCGCCCAGGAACAGTTCTATCCCGCCGCAGGCGGCGATCCGCTCCTCGTAGGATCGGCATTCCTCTTCGGGATCCGCCGCCATGCCGTTCAGGATGTTGACGTTTTTTTTGTTGATGTCAACGTGGCGGAAAAAATTATCCCACATAAAACGGTGATAACTCTGGGGATGTTCCCCATCGAGCCCTACATATTCATCCATATTGAAGGTGACCACCTGGGCAAAGGAGACCTTTCCCTCTTTATAGAGCCCGATAAGTTCCCGGTAAATTCCCAGGGGGCTGGACCCGGTGGGGAGGCCCAGCACAAAGGGCCGGTCTTCCCGGGGTTTGAACGCGTTGATGCGATCCGCAATGTACTGTGCCGCCCAACGGCTGGCATCATCGTAGTTTTCGTGAATAATAAGACGCATGGTTCCTCCAAAATTAGTATGTACGATTTAAAACCGCATCACAGATTGTTATATTTGATAATTCCCCCGGCCACGGTTATCAGCACCTGGTAGTCCCTGTCAAAGACCACCACATCCGCGTCGTTTCCCGGAATAATAGTTCCCTTCCGGTTATACCGCATTACCTGGGCGGGGTTGGAACTGGCGGTTTTTACCGCATCCTCCAGGCTGAACCCAAAGGATACCAGATTTTCAATTCCCCGGATCATGGTTAGCCCCGAACCGGCGATAACGTCATCCATCTTCCGGTGGAATACCCCGTCGTGAAAGATCACCTCTTCCCCGTTGGCAAAAAAGGGTCCCGCCGCCTGTTCCGTGGGTTTAAGCCCGTCGGTGACCAGTACGATCTTGTCGATGGGCTTGTCCCGCCGGAGCAGTTTAAAGAGGTCGGGATGCACATGGCAGCCGTCGGCGATGATCTCGCAGGACATTTCGGGATGGATCAGGATGGTCCCCACCGCGTTGGGGTTCCGGTGATCCAGTTTACTCATGGCGTTAAAGAGATGGGTCGAATGGAGAATCCCCGCCTGCATCCCCTCCACCATGTTTTCGTACCTGGCGTCCGTATGGCCCGCCTGGAGGATAATCCCCTTTTTGATGCAGAACAGGGCCAGTTCCCGCATACCCTTTAGTTCCGGCGCCACCGTCATATTGACGATATGCCCCTCCGCCGCGGCCCAAAGCTGTTCCATAAAGGGAATATCCACCAGTTTAAGGGTTTCGGGCCTCTGGACCCCCAGACGATCCGGGGAAAGGAAGGGGCCCTCCAGGTGGAGCCCCATGATCCGGGCCCCGGGCTCCCGGCCGATGGCGGCGGCCACATTGGACACCGCCTTGAGCATTTCTTCCGGTTCCGACGGGTAGAGGGTCGGATTAAAGGCGGTAACCCCGAATTGGCTCAGCAGCCGGGACATTTCGATCATCGAATCGGTGGAGGCATCCTCGGTGCCGTAGCCGCCGAAGCCGTGTATATGGGTATCGATCAAACCCGGGGCTATATAGGACTCACCGACGTCGATAATCTTTACATCCGGGCTAAAATGTTTCTGCTCAAAACGTTTTTTTGAAAAAACATCCGCAATTACGCCGCCTTCGATCAGTACCGCGCAGTGTTCCATCGCGGCAAAACCGGTCATCACGGTTCCGTTATGCAGACAAATAGGGGTCATACAAGCTCCTCATTCTGTTCTACCTTTAATATAATGAAACCCCGTCTTTTTCACAAACGCTTGATCAACCCCGCCAGTTTCCGGCCCCCTTCCTCCAGGGCGGCCAGGTCCTCCGCGGTGGGGGAACCGGCCCATTCGATAGGTTCCAGGTTGTTCCACTTGAGACCTTCCACCGCCGCCTCGTAGTCCTTCCTGGCCCCCCCGGCCCAGCCCCAGGAGCCGATCCTCAGCGCGGTCTTGCCGCTTATATGTTTGCGGCGGAAGATGTCCAATACATAGGCCATGGGGGGGAACATGGCGTATTCATAACTCGGCATGGCCAGGACCAGGCCCGTGCTTTTATAGGCATCGGCCAGCACATAGGAAACATTGTCATCCGGCACCCGGTGTATGCTGTAGGGAACGCCCTCCCTCTCTATACCCCGGATCACCGCATCCAGGCCCTCTTTGGTGTTCCCGTACATGGAGCCCCAAATGACGGCGATCTCCTTCTCCGCGGGCCCCTTGGCGTAGGACGCGTATTTTAGATAACGGTCGACTATTTTTTGCGGCTCCTTCCGCCATACCATGCCGTGGCTTGGGGCTATACACCGGATATCCAGGCCCTTGAGCTTCTGTACTCCCCGTTCCACAAAAACCGAAAAGGAAGAAACGATATTGGCGTAATAGCGGAGGCATTCCTTTTCAAAAAAATCATGCTCCCCTGGGGTAAATTCATCGTCAAAGACCTTTTCCCCCAGGGCGCCGAAGGCCCCAAAGGCGTCACAGGTAAAAAGGGTCCCCGATTGGGCTTCCCAGGTGACCATTGTTTCGGGCCAGTGGATATTGGGGGTCTCGAAGAAGGTCAGAACCTTCCCCTGCCCCAGATCCAGGGTTTCCCCATCCTTTACCGTCCTAAGCCCTTTATCTATGTGATAAAAGGATTTTACCAGATTTATGCCCTTCGCGGTGGCGATAATCTCCGCCCGGGGGTTCCGCTCCCGGAATTCCCGGAGCCATCCCGTATGATCCGGTTCCAGATGGTTCAGCACAAGGTAATGGATCTGGTCAAAGCCTATGCCGATGGCGTCCAGGGCTTCCTCCACCTGCCTGGGAGCTTCCGACCAGTCCCGGATCAGGTCGATCAGGGCGATCTTTTCCCCCCGTACCACGTATGAATTGAGGGAAACCCCCTGGGGAATAGGCCAGATTCCCTCAAAAAGATCGGTTGTTTCAATATCCGCATGGATACAATAAACAGAGTTTGAAATAAGCGGCGCCTTCATGCATACTCCTTGTCAGAGAATAGATACCTTACCATAAATATACCCATATAATAATTAGTTACAAATGAAATTGAAAGAACTTTTTCTTTATGGTATCCTATCCCTTAATATTTCACCGGAGTAATAATGAAAGACAATAAGACCGGTAATGGTATCCTGGAAAGGGACGTTCATAAAACTATAGACGATTATATACAAAAATCCCTTGAGAGCTGCCGTTCCAATCCCTCCGAGGCCTCAAACCTGGCGGAAAGGGCTTCCCGATTAGCCGCGGAAATACAGTATGAGGAGGGGGAAGCGCTGGCGTCCCTGGCTTCCGCCTGGTCGGGGCTTTTCCTTGCCCGTATGGACAGGGCGGAAAAATACGGCATAGAGGCCCTGGCTTTTTTTTCGGACCGGGATGATAAGCCGAACCAGTCCGGAGCCCTCTTAGCGCTGGGGGGCATTGCCAGGGAGCGGGGCGGGCTGGACGAGGCCTGGGAATACTGCATGAAGGCTATTGACTTAGCCAGAGCCGCGGGCCGCAAGGACCTGGAAGGGATGGCCCTTAATTACCTGAGCGAGGTCATCCGGGATTCCGGGGAGATCCGGGAGGGGCTTGGGCATCTTCTGGAGGCCGCCGAAGCCATTGGCTCGGTGAAGCGGGATGGGAAAAACCTTATTCAGGCCAATGAAGTGGAGGCCAGTATATTTATCAATATCGGGGAAGCCTTCATCGCCATGGGGGAAATCGACGCCGCCCAGGGATACCTGGAACTGGCCCGCTCCTTTGCCGAACAGTCCACGGACGCCAGCCTGCTGGCGGAACTGTACAAACACCGGGCCCTTATTGCCCGGCAGGGGCAGCGTCCGGATGAGGCCAAGGAATTCCTGCGTAAGGCCTTTGAGGCGTCGAAAAACACCGGACAAATATTGACCCTAAAGGCGGTTGAACTGGCCCAGGTCGATCTGTATCTGGATGAAGGGAAATACGGGGAAGCGGTTGATCTGCTGGATCTGACCATCCGGGACTGCGAGGAATACGGCCTTATCCCCAAACTGGCCGAGGGGCTTCGCTTACGGTCCCGGGCCCAGGAAGCCCTGGGCTGTTTTGCCCAGGCCCTGGCGGATTATAAGCAGTACCACCGGATTCTGGCAAATATTAACGCCGGCGAGGCCGCCAGGAAGTCCCGGCTGGCCCGGATTCAATTTGAGGTAGAACAGGTCCGGCAGGAAGCGGAACTGCACCGCCGGCGTAACAAGGAACTGGCGGAGCATCAAACCCGGCTTGAAAAAACCAACAATATGCTGGAAGCGGTGATGGAAATCGGCAAGGTTATCATTTCTTCCCTGGATATTGAGACCGTCGCATGGACTGCCAATGAGAATTTGTCCAAATTGATGGACGCCAATGAATTTTGCCTGGCCCTGAAGAACGAACGGCAGGCTACCGTAGAGTTCATACTCATCCTGCGGGACGGTAAACGCATGGCCCCCTTCAGCGTCCCCCTGGGGGATGAGAATAGTTATGCCTGCTGGGTTATCCGTAATGAGCAGGCCGTTAAGCTTAATAATGTTAAGAAGGAATATAAAAACTATGTCAAAAACCATACCAGCGTTTCGGGTAAAAAAATCGGCGCCGTCCTCTACTGCCCCCTGATCATGAACGGTAAGGTCATGGGCGCCATGGGCCTCGCCAGCGCCCAGGGAGACGCCTATACCGATGAGGATGTGCGGTTCATCTCCTCCCTGGGAACCTTTATTGCGGTTGCCATAGGAAACAGCCGAAACCATGCGGAACTCCTCTGGCTCAATAAGGAGCTGAAAAACGAAAAGGCCGCCCTGGAAAAGCTGACCAACGAAATGACCATGATTGCCAACCACGATTCCCTTACGGGGCTGCCGAACCGGCTCCTGTTGGACGAACTATTTTCCAAAACCGTTCTCCAGGCCCGCCGCCATAACCGGTATTTTGGGGTTATGTTCCTGGATCTGGATAATTTTAAACCCATTAATGATACCTACGGACACCATGTTGGGGATGAGGCCCTTATTGAGGTATCAAAACGGCTCAAAAGCGTCCTGCGGTCTTCGGATATTATTGCCCGGATTGGGGGGGATGAATTTGTCGTCATCGTAGAGGACCTGGAAAACAGCGAATCCGCGACGCGCATTGCCAAAAAACTGATAGGCACCCTCACCCTGCCCATGAACCTGGCCGGAAACACCTGCACCCTGGGGGTCTCCATCGGCATAGCCATGTACCCCGGAGACGGGGAAAGTGCCCGGGATCTGTACCGCCATGCCGACGAGGCCATGTACGCTGTTAAAAAGAGGGGGAAAAACGGATACGCCTTTACCGCTAAACAGGCTTAATGCAAGGACTAAAGGAGCCTTCCTGCGGGGAAAAACAGTGCCAAAATCCGGCATTCCTGAACCGTTCCGGATCTTAGCGTTTTAGGACAGAAACGACCCGCTCCAAAACTTTTTTGCGGTCCAATGGCTTCACAATATAGCTTTTTGCGCCCATCAGGAGGGATTTTTTTACCACATCCTCTTTTCCCAGGGCGCTGACCATGATAACGATGGCTTCTTTGTCAAACTCCAGGATTTTCTCCAAAGCGGAAACCCCATCCATTACCGGCATCGTGATGTCCATGGTGACCAAATCAATATTTGGGTACAGTTCTTTGTATTTTTCTACCCCCTGGGCCCCATCCGCAGCGGTACCCGCGACTTCGAAGCCTTCGGAAGTAAAGATTTGACCTAATTGTTTCGCAATAAACATGGAATCATCAACCACGAGAACCCTATATGAGCCGCCCTCCGGCCGCTGTCCCTCGGGGGGTTTCTCATTGATGCTGGGCATATCACTCTTTGCTATCATGCGGTACGCTCCTCTTCTTCTTTATACTCTATGGCATAGAATATTACAAGTCAAGGGGCCATCTTTTGCTTTTGTCAATAACCCCTTGTTTGAATTAAACAAGTTCATACAGTATTATATCATGAATATACCGTTCTTGCTAGCGCCCATGGCAGAATTAAGCCACCGGGCCCTAAGGGAATTGATAGAAGGCTTCGGCGGCTGTGATGAGTATTTTTCCGAGATGATCAGCGCCGGGGCCTTGACCAGCGGCGGCCCCTTTGAGTCCTATTATACCGACGCCGGACCCAGGCCGGAAAAGATGGTATATCAACTGATGGGCGCGGATACCGGGCAGTTAGCCGCCGCCGCGGCCCTCCTGGACCGGTGTGAATGCGCCGGAATCGACATCAACATGGGCTGTTCCGCCCCGGCGATCCGGCGGACCGGGGCCGGGGTAGGGTGGATGGCTTCGCTTGACCGGGCCATGGCCATGATCGGCCGGGTACGGAGGTGTACGAAAAAACGGCTCAGCGTAAAGCTCCGCCTGGGTTTTGAGGACGATTTTGAGTATCTGCTGAGGTTCTGCCGGGGTCTTGAATCCGCGGGCACGGAACTCATCATCCTCCATCCCCGGACCGCGGGGGAAAAATTTAAACGCCGGGCCCGGTGGGAGTATGTGGGGCGGCTCCGTTCAGCCCTGGGCATCCCCGTGGCCGGTAATGGGGATATTGCCGGCGCCGCGGATCTGGCCCGCCGGGCCGCCTCCGGCGGGGTTGACGCCCTTATGGCCGGCCGGGCGGCCCTCCGCTGCCCCTGGATATTCGCCCAGGCCCGGGCCCGGGGGCCTTCACCGGCCTTGGAAGATCCCCCCGGCCCGGCGGAGGCCGCCCCCCGGAAACTTCCCGCCCGTATCGACCTGGAAGACACGGCCCTCCGTTTTTTGGACCTCCTGGCCCGCTATCAGCCCCCGGAATTCCATAACAGCCGGGCCCGCCGGTTTTTTTCCTATTTTTGCGATAACCTCATCTGGGCCAATTACCTCAAAACCCTTCTGGGCCGGGAAACGGAGCTTTCCGCCATGGCATCGGTGCTATCCGCCTATTTTCGGGACCACCCGGAAGAACGGCTCGCCCCGGTCTGCCTTACCCCAGGGCCCGCTTGAAATTTTCTACCACCGCGTCCACCGCCGGCCGGGCGTCCACGTCAATCAGGAGGCCCTTGGCCCGGTAATATTCGATAAGGGGGGCGGTCTGCTCCCGGTATACCTGGAGCCGTTTCTGAACCGCCTCTTCCCGGTCGTCTTCCCGGACAAAGATCTCGCCGCCGCAGGCATCGCAGACATTTTCCTTTTGGGGCTTATTGAAGACCACATGGTAGTTGATCCCGCAGTTCCGGCAAACCCGGCGGCCCGAAAGCCGTTCCAGCACCGCCGAATCGGGGATGTCAAAGTTGACCACCCTATCCACCCGGGAAAAGCCCGCCAGGGCCTCTGCCTGGGGTATGGTCCGGGGAAAGCCGTCCAGGATATAGCCCTGCCGGGCGTCCTCCTGGGCCAGCCGCTCCTTTACCAGGGCTATGGTGGTTTCGTCATCCACCAGTTTGCCCGCGTCAATAATCGCCTTGACCGTAAGGCCCAGGGGGCTTTTTGCGGCAATGGCGGCCCGGAAAATAGCCCCCGTACTGATATGGGGCGCCTTGAGAATATCCACCGCCCTGGCGGCCAGGGTCCCTTTCCCCGCTCCGGGGGGACCAAGAAAAATTAGTTTCATCTATCAACTCCTCAGTTTTAACCTAAACCCACATCCAAACTCATCATCAGGGCAAAACCCAGCATAAGCCCCGCGGTGGATATATGCTCGTTCCCCTCGGCCTGGGATTCGGGGATAACCTCCTCGGCCACCACGAAGATCATGGCCCCGGCGGCGAAGGCCAGGGCGTAGGGCAGGACCGGCTGGAGGTAGTAGACCAGGGCCGCGCCCAGAACCCCGGCCACGGGTTCCACTACCCCCGATAATTGGCCGTACCAGAAGGCCCGCCGCCGGCTCATCCCGTCCCGCCGCAGGGGAATGGAAACCGCCGCCCCTTCGGGAAAATTCTGCAGCCCTATACCCAGGGCCAGGGCAAAGGCGCCGGCAATTCCCGCCCCGGGGATCCCCGCGGCAACCGCGCCAAAACCGACCCCCACGGCGAGTCCTTCGGGGATATTATGGATGGTAATGGCCAGGACCAGCAATACCGACCGCTGCCAGTTTGTTTTTGGCCCCTCCGCGTCCTGCAGGCTGTATTCAATATGGAGATGGGGGAGGACCCGGTCCACCAGGCGGAGGAACAGGCCCCCCATGAGGAAGCCTGCCGTGGCGGGCAGCCACGGGGGGATGCCCATTTCCTCAGCCATGGCAATGGAGGGCGCCAGGAGGGACCAGAAACTGGCGGCGATCATCACCCCCCCGGCAAAGCCTAACATTCCGTCAAGAACTTTGCGGTTGATATCCTTAAAAAAGAAAACCGTCCCCGCCCCCAGGGCGGTGACCCCGTAGGTAAAAAGGGTGGCTAAAAGCGCCTGGAAAACCACGGGCTGATTTATAAACCATTCCATTAAGGCAGAACTCCTCCTTATATATCCATGCTATATACTATATGATAGAACATAATTTGCCCATAGGGTATACCAGGAGCCGTTTATGGTGAATATGCAGAAGAAAGGGGAGGGGGAAGAGAACCTTGCCTCCATGGTTGAGGCGGTCCGGGCCCTGCTTGAGGGGGAGACCGACCTTATAGCCGCCCTGGCCAACAGTTCCGCAGTTATCAAGGCCTGTCTTGAGGACATCAACTGGGCCGGGTTTTATATCCTTAAAGGAAAGGAACTGGTCCTGGGCCCCTTCCAGGGACTCCCCGCCTGCACCCGGATAGGGGAGGGGAAGGGGGTCTGCGGCAGGGCGGTTCAGGAAGGGAAGCCCCTGATCGTCCCCGATGTCCATGCCTTTCCGGGACACATTGCCTGTGATTCGGCCTCGAAGTCCGAGATAGTGATCCCCCTCTTTAAGGGGGCTCAGGTCTACGGGGTCCTGGACGTGGACAGCCCCCGGCTTAACCGGTTTTCGGGCCCCGAGGCGGACCATTTAATCCGGGTGGGCCGCCTGATAAGCGGTTTCCTAAGCGGGATCTAAGGGCCTCCGCGGCGGGCAGGGCCCAAAGGAAGGATATGCGGGTTTTTATCGTCTATGCGCACCCCAGCGAAGATTCTTTTACCCGTCACGTGCGGGATAGTTTTATCCGGGGCCTGGAGAGCGGGGGCCATTCATACATCCTCTCGGATCTGTATAAGATGCGTTTTTCGAGCGATATGAGCGAAGGGGAATATCTGCGGGAGGCCTATTACCGGGAAGAGTTGCCGGTCCCCGATGAGGTCCGGGCCGAGCAGGAGAAGATCAACGGCAGCGACGCCATAGTTTTTATCTATCCCGTTTTTTGGACCGAAGCTCCGGCAAAACTGGTAGGCTGGTTTGACCGGGTCTGGACCTATGGCTTTGCCTACGGAAACAGGACCATGAAACAGCTTGAAAAGGGACTGATTATCTGCGTGGCGGGGAATACCATGGAGTATTTTGAGCGGACCGGCCTTTTAAAGGCCATGGAACAGGTCATGCTTCAGGATAGGCTCTTTGACCGGGTTAAGGCCAGGGAGATGCTGGTCCTGGACGCCGCCAGCCGGGAATTGCCCCAGCGGCAGGCCCTTTGGGACAGCCATTTGCGGCGGGCCTTTGAGGCCGGCCGGGATCTGGGAAAGGGCGGGACTTGACATCCTGAAAGGGCCGTATATGGGCGCTTACCCTTCGGCCCGGATGATTCGAAGCCGGGTCGCATACCCCGCCCTGCAGGGCGAGTCTTCGAACCCGAAAACGATGGCGGGGTTGAGACCCGGCAGTCTAATAAAGTTCCTGGCGAACGACGATACCCCGCCCTTCAGGGCGGGGAGAGTCATTTTTACCAGTTTTTCGAGCCCGGCTTCCTCCCCATCGTTGTTTTCCACGGTAAAATCCGCGAGCCTCTCATAGTTGGGTACCGTATCCCTATACAATTGTACCATCAATTCGTCCGCGTCCCGTAGATGGGGCCTGGCCGGATCGGGTAGGCCTCTTGCCAGTATTTCTTTGGCTTCCTCGGCGGCGGTAAATTCATAGGGGCGGGGAGGAAACAAGGGCTCGCGCTTCCCCGAACGCAGGCGCTCCGCAGTGAATTTATCGGTATCGTAAAACTGCATCCCCAGCGCGTCCGCGGCCTTTTTCCCCGGCGTTGTTTTGCCGCTCTTGGGCATCCCTATCAAAATAAAATTCAATTTTAGCCCCCCGGTTGCCGAATTCCCGTTCCTTTATCCGGAACCATTATAGCGGATTGGAAAAAAATGCCAGGTGAAAGGTTTCATGGTTCATGATACAAGTTCTTCTTACTTTGCGGTTCCCTTTTTGGCCAGAACCATGAGGAGGGCGATGTCGCCCTGGCGGACGCCGGGGATCCGGGCGGCCTGCCCGATGGTAAAGGGCCGGACCCGGAGGAGTTTTTCCCTGGCCTCCGCGGAAAGGCCCGGGATTGC
>JAISOR010000307.1 GCA_031275535.1 Treponema sp.
GGGTCCCCTCCGGGGAGCCGGAATCGCTTTAGCTCTGTCCCTGTCCAGCGCCGTGAATACCGCCCTGCTCCTCTTTTTCTTCAGGCGGAATCCCCATATTGCCCTGGGAGAGATCCTTCGCCCAGCCCTTGCGTATACCCTAAAACTCGTCCTTTTTTCCGGCATTTCCCTGTTTCCCATCGTATGGACCACCCCCCGGCTTCTTGCCTTCTTTGCCGGCCGGGGCCGCCTTATCGCCCATGGCATCCCGCTCCTTATCAACACCCTGCTGTTTGCGGTGCTGGGGATACTCCTTTTAGTGTTGACCGGGGATAAACAGGTTCGGGCCCTTGTCAAAATAATAAGACGAAGATCCCCTACTTGACTTTTATGCCTTTTTTAATGTATAAATTAATACTATTCGTGTTAGAAGGATGTTGATTCATGTATGCACTAGTGGAATTTAAGGGAAAACAGTATAAAGCGGAAAAAGGCGCCCTATTGAAGGTTGATAGGATCGATGCCGAGCCGGGGACTTCCCTGGATATTGATTCAGTCCTGCTCCTGGCCGGGGACTCGGTTTCTGTGGGGGCCCCCTATATACAGGGCGCTAAAGTTCAGGCGGTGGTGGAAAGCCACGGAAAGGCTCCCAAGATCATCGTATTTAAGTACAAGCCCAAAAAGGACTATCGCCGTAAACAGGGGCACCGTCAGCAATATTCTATCATTAAAATTCAGGATATTGTCGGGGCCTAAGCCTGGGATGATACATATCGACATGGCTTTGGATGAAGCGGGGCTTCTCATGTCTTGCAGAGTCAGGGGGCATGCCGGTGCGGGGCTCCGGGGCGGCGATATTGTGTGTGCCGCCGTCTCGGTTCTTTTAAGAACGGCCCTAAGAACCCTTTCCGAAAGGGAAGGGATAATAGTCCGGGGAGGCGCCCCTGAACGGGGAGCCCTGTGGCTGGAGACTGAGTATACCGGAAAAGGAAAGGATTTTCTTTCCGCCGCCGGCGCCTTTCTTATGGAGGGGATCAAATCGGTTTCCGAGGAATACCCGGATTATTGCACCTTGAATATACATACGGAACGGAGGAATTAATATGGCTCGAAAACGGGGCGGCAGCGGCGCCAAAAACGGCCGGGATTCAAATCCCCAGTACCTTGGGGTTAAGGTATCCGGCGGCTCTCTGGTAAAGGCGGGGACGATCATTGTCCGGCAGCGGGGAACCAGGATACACCCTGGAACCAACGTGGGTTGTGGGGCCGATTATACCCTCTTTGCCTTGATAGATGGAAAGGTTACCTTCTCCGCCCGGCGGGGCCGGAAACTGGCGGGGGTAGTCGCCGCCGGCTCGGAATAAGTTCCGTTAGTTTGGCGGTTCTGAAGGGGATTGAAGGTACGGCGTGCCCTGGGTACGCCGTTTGTGTTTTTACGATATATCCGGCCCCCGCATAGATCATGGTAAAATTTGCCGATGAAGCGCTTATCGAGGTCTCTTCCGGTTCAGGGGGGAATGGTTGTGCCGCCTTTCGCCGGGAAAAGTATGTCCCCCTGGGAGGCCCTTCGGGGGGTGATGGGGGCAGAGGCGGGGATGTGGTCTTTGAAGTCCGCCATAACCTCCGGACCCTGGCCCATCTCAGGTATAAACAGTCTTTTAAGGCCGAGAATGGCCGGGATGGCGAGGGGTCTCAGCGTTATGGCCGGAACGGCGAAGATGTCCGCATCCCCGTTCCTCCGGGAACCGTATTGAAGGATGCCGGGACCGGGGAGCTGATCCATGATTTTGGGCAGGATGAGGGGGCCTTTGTCTTCCTGAAAGGGGGGAACGGCGGCTGGGGAAATGTGCATTTTAAGTCCCCGGTGAACCGGGCCCCCCGGAAGGCTCTGCCGGGAAAACCGGGGGAAAAACGGCAGCTCCGGGTGGAATTGCAGGTCCTGGCGGATATCGGCCTTGTGGGTTTTCCCAATGCGGGGAAATCTTCCCTTTTAGACCGGTTTACCAATGCCCGGCCCAAGATAGCCCCCTATCCCTTTACCACCAAGATCCCCAATTTGGGGGTCCTTACCCTGGATGATCGGGATATTATTCTTGCGGACATACCCGGGCTCATCGAGGGCGCCTCCGAAGGAGCCGGCCTGGGGATACGCTTCCTAAAGCATATTTCCCGGACCGCGGCACTCGTTTTTTTAATCGATCTTTCGGAGGATACCTACCTTATTGCCTTTGACATCCTCTATAAAGAACTGGAAGCCTTTTCTCCGAAACTTACGGAAAAACAGCGGCTTTTGGTGGGCACGAAAACGGACCTGGAAGGCGCCCAAAGCCGCCTGGGGGAACTGAAAGCCAAATATCCCCAGGAGCCGGTATTGGGGATTTCGGTTTTTTCGGGGGAAGGCATACCGGAACTGGCCGCCCGGATTGGCCGGCTGGTAAGTCCCGGCGCTTTTTCCGCCCCCATTGGGGACAGAGCTCATCCCGGCGCGGCCTTCCAGGGTGCCCTTGGGGATGGGGCTTTTTCAATAGGAAAAGAGGAGGCCCCAAAGCGGTGAAACTTGCGATTCTGGGAGGAAGTTTTAACCCTGTCCACATGGGTCATCTGTTACTGGCTGATACGGTGCTTTCAGTCCTGAAGTATGACCGGATTATCCTGGTTCCCGCCTTTACCTCCCCCTTCAAACCCGGCGCGGAAGGCGCTTCAGCGGCGGATCGCCTGGATATGCTGGCCGCTTCGATCCCCGGGGATCCCCGCTTAACCATCGACGACAGCGAAATCCGGCGGGAAGGGGTGTCCTATACGATAGATACCCTTATTGATATTGATAACCGTTACCGGCCGGAGGGTAAACTGGGGCTTATCCTGGGAGACGATCTCCTCCGGGACTTCCCCCAATGGCGGCGGGTAGAAGAAATTGTGTCCCGGGCGGATATCATTATAGCCCATCGAATTTCTTCAAGGGAGCTTTCTTTTCCCTTTCCCTACAAGGAATTGACCAATGACATTTGGCCCCTCTCTTCGGGGCTGATCCGGGACCGGATCCGGGGCCGGAAAAACTGGCGTTATCTGGTACCTCCCGGCGCGCGGCTGATCATCGAAGATCGGGGCCTTTACGGTTATGACGCCGCTCCTCTTGCGGCTCCGGCTCTGTCCCCGTCAGCTCTGTCCCCAGGCGGCGCTGTCCCTCCCCTATCAGCTCTGTCCCCCATGGAGCCGCCTTCCGGGCAAACAATCGCCCGCATAGAAGATGCGGTGCGGGCCATGGTGGGGCCTTCCCGGTTCCTCCATTCCCGCAACACCGCGCTCCTTTCCTGCGATCTCTGCCTTCGTTTTGGCCTTGAAGCTCCGGCGGGGTATTTGGCGGGCATTTCCCATGATATGTGCAAGTCCCTTACCGATGAGGAATTGACCCGGTTTGCCCGGATGGATGGCGAACCGGTCTCCAAACTGGAACAGAAAAAGCCCTCCCTCCTCCACGGCAGGGCCGCGGCGGTATTGCTTAGGGAACGTTTCGGCATACATAATGGAGACATCCTCGAAGCGGTACGGCTGCATACCTCGGGGGCTGCGGAGATGGGGCCCCTGGCAAAGGTTTTGTATATTGCCGATAAGATTGAGGTTTCCCGGGAACGGGTCAGTCCGGAGCTTCGGGATCTGGGGATGAAGGCCGGGAGCCCCCCTGCCGGGTTGGACACGCTGTTCACGGCGGTCGTGGATGAAACCGTGGCATACCTCCGCTCCCGGGAATTGGACCTTTCCGAGGGGACCCTGCGTTTGCTGGAGGCTATGCATAAAAGGAGAGCTTTGTGAGAAGAACCAAGGTCGACGCCAGCGTATTTCTCTTAATCCTGATCCTCCTCTTACTGGGGGGGGGAATCGTTTTTACCCTCATGGTATTGCGTTCCGACCCCATAGAAGAGGCCCTGTCCGGAGACCGGGTTATCAACACCCTTTTTATCATTGAAAAAGAGGGGAAACCTTTAAGTTCCTATGTGTTATTTTACTATCCCGCCACCAAGCGGGCGGTGATCTTTGATGTGCCCGGCGAAGTGGGCCTAATCATTCAGCGGATTAACCGGGTCGATAGGATTGATACGGTCTATGATCCCCAAAAAGTATCGGTCTTTGAGAGTGAGGTGGAAGGTCTTTTGGGGATAGATATTAATTTTTCCGTTGTTTTTGACATGGAAAGCCTGGGAAAGGTGGTTGATTTGATTGAAGGGGTGGAGCTGTTTATCCCTTCCCCGGTGGAAGTATTTGACGGTGACCAGTCTATTTTGTTCCCCTCCGGGGTAACCCGGCTGGATGGGGATAAGGCCCGGCTCTATATTACCTATGCCCTGCCGGAAGAAGAACCCGAGCTGGCCCACTTCCGGCGGCAGCGGTTTTTCCTTGGATTTATCAAACGCCTGGGGGAAAGGGCCGACTATCTTAAAAATTCTTCGGTACTCCCCGTTTATCAGCCCCTCCTGAAGACCGGTATGAACCAACGTACCCGGATACGGCTCTTTGACGAATTAGCCCAGGTTGATATGGACAGGGTAAACATACAATCCGTTGGGGGTAATACCCGGGAAGTTTCCGGGCAGGTCCTGCTTTTCCCCTATTACGATGGCAGCCTAATCAAAGAAATCGTCCGCCAGTCCCTGGCCGGGCTTACCCGGCAGGTAGAAGGGGCTATTACCGAACGGGTCTTTACGGTGGAGATCCTGAACGGCACCTCCACTACGGGGCTTGCGGGAAGAACCGCCGAACTACTCCAGGGGTTTGGCTACGATGTCATAACCATTGGCAATGCGGACCGTAACGATTACGAGATCACCGAAATTATAGATCGATCCGGTTATGAAGATGTGGTCAAGACCTTTGCGGATATCATACGGTGCCAAAACATCCGCTTTGAAGCTCTGTCCCCGGAAAACATGCCGGAAAACGCGGAGATGGAAATAAATATACAAAATCTTGAATATAGATCGGATTTTACGCTCATTATTGGAAGGGATTTTAATGGACGATACGTTACCGGGGGATGACAAGACCCTTGCCATAGCATTAGGCAAACTAATCCAGGAACACCGGGGCGGGGATGTGGTGGTGATGGATCTTCGGGAATTCAATAGCTGGACCGATTTCTTTGTAATAGCCACGGTTTCCAGCAACGCCCATATCCAGGGACTCCAGCGGCATATCAAAGAATTTGCCCGGGAACAGGGGGCCGAAATATTAAGACGGCACCGGAAGATCTCTCCGGACGATGAATGGAACCTTATTGATATGGGAACCATTGTTATCCATCTGATGACTCCAAAATCCCGCTCTTTTTATGATCTGGAACGGCTCTGGAGTACCTCTTCAATAATCAAACTCTAGCTTTAGCAAAACCGGTCATTACCGCCATAGAATAATTTTCCTCTTATCCCTGTATAGGCCACATCCCCTGCGATGGTTCCCCGTAGACCCTGTTTACTCATCAAAATCGTCGTAATCTACATCCTCTTCGTAATCATAGTCGTCATCCTCATCGTCATCATCGTCATCGAAATCATCATCATCGTCGTCGAAATCATCGTCATCAAAGTCGTCGTCGAAATCATCTTCCATGTCATCGAAATCATCATCTTCTTCAAGGTCGTCATCCTCATCGTCATCATCGTCTTCATCACCAAAGACAAGGAAGGGATAGGGAAAACCGTCATTTGGCTCACTGATCAGGGGCACCAACATGAGCTCATTTTGGGTATTCGTGGTCTCATACAGAACCATGGCATTCTCCATTAGGATTATGATTCGCAGCCCGCAAAGCGGATTCATGAATAATTTCCTTCAAAATACGACCACTCGTATTACTCTTGAAACATAAGGGACAGATTCAGTATCTGTCAACTGGTTTTTAATGCGATTTGAATGATTTTTTTTTATTCTTGCCGGTTTTCATATTTTATATCATTTTATGCGGGAAGTCCGGAGAATGGCTCCCTAAAATTTGAAATGTTATCGAAAGGCATCTTGACTTTTTTTCCGCTTTTTATTACTGTAAGCTCAGTATAGGGGGCGTAGCGAAGCTGGTTTATCGCGCTGGCCTGTCAAGCCGGAGATCGCGGGTTCAAGCCCCGTCGCTCCCGTCATAAAAACCGCCGGAGGCGGTTTTTATACTGGAGTTTCCTGCGGAAACTCCAATGAATAGAGCTTTAGGGGGCTTGAAGCCTTTTTGCGGCCCATGGAAGGCAAGCAGGCGCAGCCTTGCATGGGTAAACCGCCAAGGATGGCGGTTTAGCAAAAAGGCCGGCCTGGAGGGAGCAGACAGGAAGTCTGCGACCGGAAGGCAAGCCCCGTCGCTCCCGTCATAAAAACCGCCGGAGGCGGTTTTTATAATAGAGCTTTCCCCGGGAAATTCTGATACATCATAAGGAATTAGGCTTCTAAGGGGACTGGTTTGATGGTTCTAGCCATCGTTTCCGTTGGACCGGAGGTTTATCGGCCCGTCTGAACGGACGGGCTTTTTCCTTT
>JAISOR010000310.1 GCA_031275535.1 Treponema sp.
GCCGATATCGGCGGGATTGGAGTCATTGCTATTATAGTTATCTGGAGTACGGATCTGGTAAAGATTGGGACAAAAAAATGGCAAACATCGGATGGAATTTATTTATCACCATAAAAAACCGCGATTGTATATGTCGGGTTTTTCCTGTCCTTTGTTGAAACTTAGAAATACTGCCTCCTCTGCCTTGTCTTCCTGGGGCCTTAGGCCCTATACTCAGGGTAATGCGTATTTTATCGTGGAATGTTAACGGTATCCGGGCGGTGGAAAAACGGGGCTTTGTCTCCTGGCTGCGGGAGGAATCCCCGGACCTGCTCTGCGTCCAGGAAACCAAGGCTAATCCGGGGCAGCTCTCCCCAGATCTGATCAGTCCCGGGGACAAAGCCGGGGCGCCCTATTTTTCCTACTGGGCCAGCGCCAAAAAGGCGGGCTATTCGGGGGTGGCCATCTACAGCAGAACCGAGCCCCGGACGGTAAAACCCCTGGGGCTCCCCGAATTCGATGATGAGGGAAGGGTCCTGGAGGCGGATTTTAAGGACTTTGTGCTTATCTCCGCCTATTTCCCCAATTCCCAGGATGCCGGGGCCCGGCTGGGGTATAAACTGGCCTTCTGTAACGCCATATTAAAGCACTGCGATTCCCTGGTCGCCTCGGGCCGCCATCTGGTACTCTGCGGCGACTATAATATAGCCCATACGCCCATAGACCTGGCCCGGCCCAAGGAGAATGAAGGGAACGCCGGGTATCTTCCCGAAGAGCGGGCCTGGATGGATACCTTTACCGCTTCGGGCTATGTAGACACCTTCCGCCATTTTCACGCCGGGGAGCCCGGTCATTACAGTTGGTGGTCCTACCGGGCGAACGCCCGGACACGGAACGTGGGATGGAGGATCGATTATCACTGTGTGGATCAGGCTTTTTTGCCCCAGGTTCAAAGGCCGCTGATACGGCCCGATGTATTGGGCTCGGATCACTGCCCAGTACAGATCGACCTAAAGCTGCCATAAGAGGCTTTCCCAAGACTTCGGCTTTGGAAAAGCCTCCTAAAGGAGTGTCCATGCGTATTAAGTACAACGCCCCCACCGTATTGACCTATGCCTTTGCCAGCGCCCTGGTACTGATCCTTACCCAGGTTCTGTTTCATTCCCTTACCCAATCCTGGTTCATGGTCCCCGGCAGGGGCGATTTTTCTCCGGCGGAGATTCGGAACTGGGTTGTCCTCTTTACCCATGTTATCGGTCATGCCAACTGGAACCACCTCATTTCCAACTTTGCCTTTATCCTTCTGATTGGTCCCATGCTGGAATCTATCTATGGTTCCCTGGCCCTTCTTTTTATGATCGCCATTACCGCCCTGGTTACGGGGGTTCTGAACATCCTCTTTTTCCCTGCCGCCCTCTTGGGCGCCTCGGGGGTGGTTTTTATGATGATCCTGCTGGCCTCTTTTACCAACTTCAACAAGGGGGAGATTCCCCTAACCTTTATTCTGGTCCTGGTTTTATACCTGGGCCGGGAGCTTTTTAACTCCTTCAATTCCAACAACATCTCCGAGTTTGCCCACATCGTGGGGGGCTTCTGCGGCAGCCTTTTCGGGTTTTTCAAGCCCCGCGCCGCCCGCTAAGGGGCGCCGGGTAAAACCGTCCCAAAGGCTATTTTCTCTTTTTTGCAGATCCGCAGGATGGCGTATTTGCCATAGAGCGCCGCCAAAGGAAGCCCGCCGGGGGGCTGGAGCCATTGCCCCGAAAGGAGGCAGTTTTTTAAGCCCCGGATTGCGCCCCTGTGCATCAGCATTTTGGTTTTTGGGGTCATCATAAAGGACATCCAGGCCCCCATATAGGCGCCGGTGTACCGGTGATAGGTCATGGGGGTCGCCGCATCCAGAAACTCTATCTTTCCCCGTAACTCGGGGAAGCGCCGTTCCAGCCGTTCCTGGATAGCCCCGGCGATCCGCTTTTTCTCCCGGACGTATCTTTCACGGTCCCCGGTGTAGAGTTCCGCCCAAAAGGCGTAATCTCCGGCGGTCTGGTTTAGGGCCGCCGTAAGGGTGGTACATCCCGGGGGCGCAAAGTCCTTTTCGTAGGCATAGTTCCGCATACCCAGGGAGGCATAGCCGGTTACCCCCACCGTAAAGGGCTCGGTCTCAAAAACCAGGACCTGGGGATAATCCCGCAGATCCTCCCGGACCCCAAAGGCGGCGTGAAAACTCGACAGCACCGGATATTCACGGGGGTGCCGGTACCGGTATTCGAATTTTTTATCGATGTACCGGTTCTTCAGAAGTTTTTTAAGGGTGATATGGACATCACAAGAGGCGATCACATAGTCCGCGTTGATGATCTCGCCGCCGGAGAAACGGACCCCCCGGGCCCGGTCTCCCCGGACAATGATCTCCTCCGCAGTCATGCCGGTATGCACCTGCCCGCCCAATTCACGGTACCGTTTTTCCATACGGTCTACCATGCCCCGGCTTCCTCCGGCGGGCAGGGCGCCGTTGCCCGCGGAAAAATTCCCCATCGCAAAAATAAAGGCCAGGACGCTAAAGTACGGCGGGACCCGCCGTTCAATGAGCTTCTGCAGCGCCGGATGCTTAAACCGTTTGGCATAGACGGCGCAGCTTGTCTTGCTGTTTTTTGTCAGGATCCCCCCGGCGCCCATAAGCGCCTTGAGCATCTTGAGCTTTTCCCCCAGGGGCATCATGTCCACCGGCCGATCCAGCGGGAGAACCATGGACTGCATGATGCGGATGTCCCGGATCATGTTCCTGATTGGTTTCTCGTCCCCCGGAGAAATAGCCAACAGCTCCGCTTGCAGCCGGTCCAGGTCCTTCCAGAGGGAAATGGTGACGCCATCATATTCATAGACCCCGAATCTGTCTAATTGAATGATGTTATTCCCCCGGATGATCCCCAGTTCCTGCCATACCCGGTGAAGATCGTTACCTTCTTTAGTTCCCGTAAGCCAGTGGACACAGCCATCGATGTGGTAGCCCTTTCTGTCCCAGCCGGTACATTGGCCCCCCAGGACGCCGCATTTCTCGTAAATGGCGCTTTCAAACCCCGCCATTTGGGCGTAACTGCCTGCGGAAAGCCCCGCCACACCGCCGCCAATAATAAGGATTTTCATAAAGACAAAAGGGTCCTCTCGATATCATCAATTATTTTGTCCGGGGTGGAGGCGCCGGCGCTCAGGCCCACCACCGGGTAGGAGGCGATCTCCGGGGGAAGTTCCGCGGAGGTCTCCACCAGCCAGGCGGGTTTGCCCCGGGCCCGGGCTATGTCCAGGAGCCGCCGGGTATTGGCCGATTGCCGGCCCCCGGCCACAATAACGGCATCTACCCGGGAACAAAGCTCCTTGAGGGCATCCTGGGGTGCGGCGCCGCAGAGGGTATCAAGACTATGCAGGCCGGGGAAAAACTGCCGAATTCCCTCCCCTATGGCCCGGTACAGATCCGGCGCAATCGTGGTCTGCCCCATCAGGGCGGTTTTAGCCCGGGGGTCTTCCCGAAAAAGGGCCCCGGCGGCCTGTTCCGCCTCTTCCCGGTTTGCCGCCACTATACAATCCGGGGCGTATCCCAGGATACCGATAATTTCCCCATGCTGCCGTTCCCCGGCCAGGAATATCCGCCAGCCCTCTTGCGAGAGGGCGCGGGCCTTCAACTGGCTGGCCTTAACCTTAGGACAGGTGGCGTCCGCCAGGCGGGTCCCCCGGCGGATCAATTCCTCCTCCAGCCGGGGACTAATTCCGTGGGCCCGGATGATAACCACCGAGTCCTCCAGTTTATCCGGGAACCGCGCCTCGTCCAGGACTTCTACCCCCGCCTTTTTAAGCCCCTCCAGGGCCTGGGGATTGTGAATCAGGGGGCCCATGGTATAGACCCGCCGGCCCCCGGCCTTCCGCAGCTCCGCGCCGGCCATATCCATGGCCCGCCGGACTCCCATACAATAGCCAAGAACCTTTGCGCGGATTACCTTCATCCCGTAAAAGCCATAAACGCCGGGGGCAAACGGTTTGCCAAGGGCAAACTAGGCTTTAGCGGCCGCCGGGACAGCCTGCTTCTTCGCCCGTTTCCCGGACATGACATTCCAAAAATTGACGAACCCCGAAGCGATAAAGATGGTGGAATAAACCCCCGAGATCATACCTACCAGCAGGGCCAGGGCAAAATCCTTCATGGACCCGGAGGTAAAGATAAAGAGGAACAAGACCGCCAGCATGGTAGTCAGGGTGGTGATAATGGTCCGGCTCAAGGTTTCCGACAGGGCCCGGTCCAGGATATCCACCAGGGCGTCATCGGGATAAATACGCCGGGTTTCCCGGATACGATCAAAGATAACAATGGTATCGTTAATCGAATATCCCAGGATGGTCAGCATCGCCGCTATGGTGGTGGTATTAAACTCCATCCGGGTCCAGGTTACAAAGGCCACAATAATAAGGGCGTCATGGGCTATGGCCAATACGGCGCCCACGGCATACTGGGGTTTAAACCGGATAGAGGCGTATATCAGGATAAGCAGCAGGGTCAAACTCATAAGAAGCCCCGCCTGATCGGTGAGGTACTTGGAAAACCGGGACCCCACGTAGTCCGACCGGGTTACCGCCACCCCGCCGGTTCCAAAGGACTCCTCCAGGGTACTGATGATCTTTTCCACCGGGACTCCCTCGCCGCCGTTAATTTCACTGTCCTCCATACGGATCATGAAGCGGCGCTCCGCGCTTTGTCCCAGGACCTGCACGGAAACGGAACCCAGGGGGAGCAGCACGGAACGGACATCCTCAATGGCGATAGGCAAGGCATCGGCGGGAAGGTAGTGAATCATATAGGGCTCGGCGCCGAGCAGGGGATTCCCCTGGGCGCTCTGAACCAGCCACTGGGACCGGGCGTCGCCGGGGGCGGCGGCGCTTACCGTGAGGCCCTCCACCCCGGAAAGGCCGCCGGTTAAGGCGCCGATGGTTTCATAGTTTACAAAGGGAAAGGAGTGGGTAAGCCCCTCCACCCCGGCGCCGGAGATAACGATATAGAGCCCGGCCCGATCCATGGAAACCGAAGCGTTTCCCCGGCCGCTATAGGTCAGGGAGAAGGCCGTGGGGGCAAACTGTACTTCCTGGATAAGCCCGGCCTGGAAATCAACCCCCAGGTTGAATCCGCCCATGGCTATATATCCAATAATCCCCGTAATAATCAGGGCCGCCGAAAGGACCGCCGCGGGTATAAAAAATTTGGAAAAATGTATAATCCCTTTCATTATTTGATCCTCCAACTGACGGAGAGCTTTCTGCTGCCCATCACATCCGTGCCAAAGTCAAATATGAGCCGGGATACGAACAGGGCGGTAAATACCGAGGAGAAGACCCCAATGGCCAGGCTGACCGCAAAGCCCTGGATGGGGCCGGAACCAAGCTGGGAGAGGAACAGGGCCGCAATAAAGGTGGTGATGTTGGAGTCCATGATAGCCCAAAAGGCCTTATCAAAACCCGCATCCACCGCGGCCTTGCGTCCCTTTCCAAGGCGCAGTTCTTCTTTCATCCGTTCAAAGATAATAACGTTGGCGTCCACCGCCATGCCGATAGTCAGGATAAACCCGGCAATACTGGGCAGGGTCAGGGTAAAATTAAAGGCCGAAAGGACGCTGAACATAAGGTAAAAGTTCATGACCTGGGCGATCACCGCATTGATCCCCGCTCCCTTATAGAAGATGAGCATGAAGATCATCACCGCCACCAGGCCGCCGATAAGGGCATACAGGCCCTGGCGGATGGTATCTTCCCCCATGGAGGCCCCGATGGCCTGTTGATTCACCACCTCCAGTTCCACCGGCAGGGCCGCGGTCCTGAGGGTAAGGGCGATGTTGTCGGCCTCCTCCTGATCAAACCCGGTAAGCCGTACCGCGTCACGGATGGCGCTCTGGATGGTAGCCTGGGATTTAACCCGGTCATCCAATACAATGGCCAGGGGTTTTCCCACATTGGCGGAGGTGAGCTGGTAGAAGATCTCCCCCCCCTCGGAATCCAGCATAAAGGTAACTTCCGGTTTCCCGTCCAGGGAATTCCGCTCCACCAGGGCGCTCTGGATATGGTTGCCGTCCAGCCCTACGTCCCGCTTAACCGCCGTATAACCGGTAAATTCATCCAGGCCATAGCGATCCTTGGCATATACCCCCCGGACAACCACATCCGAAGGTACAATAGAGGGATCAATAAGGTTCCCCGCCCCGTCAAAGGTGCTGGTGGGGTGGCTTGCGTAGTAGGCATTAAAGTCCGCGGCGGCTTCCTGATCCACGATATGGAAGGCCAGCCCCCCCTTGCCCATGATGATGGAGTTAATCCGTTCGGGATCAGCGGCGCCGGGGATTTCCACGTAGATCTGATCCTCCCCCTGGCGCCGGATAACCGGCTCGGTAAGGCCGAAACGGTCGATCCTGCTGTTAAGGACCTCCAGGGCCCGGTTTATCGCGTCCTCCCGGTCCTCTTCATTCAGATCCCGGCCCAGCCGTTCCCTAAGGGCATCCAGATCGGCCTGCAAGACGATGCTTAAACCCCCGGAAAGATCTAAGCCCAGCTGGACCGCGTTTTTCTGCAGGTCCTTGAGGGCAAAAATATCCTCCCGGTACCGGGTTTCAATGGCGTCCAGCGCTTCCTGCCGGTTGGGAAAGGAAGACAGCACCGCCTGCGCGTCCCATAAAGCGGGGGGGGATTGTTTGGCATCCTTATACATCTTCTTTGCCAGGGGGATCAAAAAGGCCATCCGCTCCGGAACCTCCCCGCCTGAGCGGGCCAGGTCCACAAGTTCCTGCAAATCCGCCTGGGCCGTCTGGGAAGCGTAGATCTTAATCTGCTCCCGGGCCCCCAGCGCCAAGGTCTGATCCTCCTTGGGTATCATAAAATACCAGCGCATGGTCGGATATAAAAAAATAAAACACACCACTACCGTCGCAAGGACGATAAAGAACCGGTATCGTTTACTCATGCCTTTGCTCCAACTGACTAGTTCTTGGACTCTTCCGCGGACTCTCCGTCTTTTTGTTCAATCGCTTCCGTTTTTTCGGCTTTTTCCGCCTTGGCGACGCTTTCTACGTTGGAAATAGCGCTGCGGCTGAATTCCAGTTTCGTATTCTCATCCACCCTGACGATGACCGAGCCTTCCTTGACGTTCTGGATTACCCCATGGATCCCGCCGATGGTAATGATCTTGTCCCCTTTTTTGAGGGCATTCAGCATACGCTGGGTTTCTTTCTGTTTTTTGTTCTGGGGCCGGATAATCAGAAAATAAAAAATAAGGATGATCAAGGCAAAGGGAATCAGGGTCGTGATAAAAGAAGAAGAACCGGCCGCGCCGCCATCGGGGGCGCCCATAAGAAGGGAAAACACAAATGAATTCATATAAAAACTTCCTTAAAATGTAATAGAGCTTTTGGTAAGGTATCATAAGGAAAACTAAGGGTCAAGGTCCCGCTAGAGCACTATGATCCGTTTAACTTCCACCGGGAAAACCCCGAAAAGCCGGTCCAGGGCCGAATCGGCGGCGTAGGCGGTGCCGGAGGCTTTGTTGTAGAGTTCCACCACCGCCGCCTTTTCTTCGGCGGAGCCGGAATAAACCGCCGACGAATAGGCCGCCCGGAAAAGCCCCCTTTCGGCCAATTCCCTGGTCGAAAGGGCGCCATATCTCCGCTGGGCCTGGCCGTCCACCACCGCCGCCGGTCCGTCATATCCAATGGTAAAAACAAAATCTTTCCGGGATATCATAAAGACCTCTTCCTTTGGGCAGTCCGCCATCCCTGGGGATGGCCCGGCCCTAATCGGTAGGTGAAAAAGAGTCCTTTCCGACGCCGCAGAGGGGACAGAGCCAATCGCCGGGTAGATCCTCAAACGCGGTTCCCGGGGCAGCTCCCTGGTCGGGATCGCCTGTTGCGGGATCATAGATATAACCGCAGACATCACATATATACTTCTGCATAGAACCTCCTTTTACCAATTCTCGCCCAATAGCTCAAAATATTCCTGCGGATGGGCGCAGGCAGGACAAGCCTTGGGAGCCTCCGGCCCCTCATGGATATATCCGCAGTTAATGCAGCGCCACATCACGGGCTTATCCTTTTTGAAGACCTTCCCTGAATCCAGATTTTCCTTGAGCTTGTAGTACCGTTTGGCGTGTTGTTTTTCGGCCACCGCAATGGCCTCAAATACGGCCGCAATGGCGGCAAACCCTTCCTCCCGGGCCGTTTTGGCAAATCCGGGATACATTTCCTTCCACTCATAGTCCTCGCCGCCGCCGGCCTCTTTAAGGTTTTCGCTGGTGGTCCCGATGACTCCCGCGGGAAAGGCCGCCTCAATGACGACCTCCCCCCCCTCGAGGAATTTAAAGAGCCGTTTGGCATGCTCCTTTTCCTGTTCCGCAGTCTCCGTAAATATCTGAGATATCTGCACATACCCCTCTTTTTTTGCGACGCCGGCAAAAAAAGTATACCGGTTTCGAGCCTGGGACTCGCCCGCAAAGGCGGTAAGCAGGTTCTTCTCGGTCTGGGTTCCTTTTACACTAGTCATAATCCTCTCCTTGAAGATACATCTTCCTTATAAATAGTGACATCTTTT
>JAISOR010000123.1 GCA_031275535.1 Treponema sp.
CCGGTGCGCCCCCCCCCGATGCGGATCTGCTCATCCTGGGGGCGGGGCCGGCGGGGCTTACGGCGGCCCAATATGGGGCCCGGGCAAACCTGCGGGTCCTGGTAGTTGAACAGCTTGCCCCGGGGGGCCAGGCGCTGTTAATCGACAAACTTGAAAATTACCCCGGTAATGTGGCCGGCAGCTCCGGCGCCGTCAAATCGGGGTTTGAGTTTTGTCAGGATTTACACCGGCAGGCCGAGGAATTCGGGGCCCGGTTTATTATCGACGCGGCCCTGTCCCTCAATAAAAAGGGGGAACTCTTTACGGCAGCCCTGGGGTCGGGCAAAACCCTTAGCGCCCCGGCGCTTATTCTGGCCACCGGCGCCAAATACCGGACCCTGGATATTCCCGGCGAAGCCCGGTTCTATGGCCGGGGGGTTTCCTATTGCGCTACCTGCGACGGGCCCTTCTTTAAGGGCAAGAAGATCTTTGTGGTGGGCGGCGGGGACGCGGCCTGTGATGAGGCCCAGTACCTTTCCCATTTATCCGAAAACATCGTGCTTATCCACCGGCGGGACCGGTTCCGGGCCCAAAAGGCCCTGGCCGAACGGGTCCTGCGTAACCCCGCCATTACGGTGCGCTTTAACACCCGGCTGCGGGAAATTAAGGGGGAACAGCAGGTCGCTTCGGTAGTACTGGAAAGCACCGGTGGGGGAAGCCCCTATGAGGAAGCCGCCAATGCGGTATTTATCTTTGCCGGGACCATTCCCCAGACAGCCCTGGTCCCGGAGGCCAGGATGGATGAGAACGGCTATATTATTACGGATCAGGCCATGGCCAGTTCCATACCGGGACTCTTCGCCGCCGGGGATGTCCGGGCCGGCAGCTTCCGTCAGGTGGTGGTTGCCGCCGGAGAGGGGGCAGTGGCGGCCCACAGCGCGGCGGAGTATATTGACCGCTTAAGAGGAGAATCCTACCGGTGAAGACCGGTGTCCCCATTCCCCGGGGCTGTGCCCGCAGGCTCCCCCTGGGGCTTATGCTGTTTCTCTGCCTTTGGGGGAGGCTTTTCTCCCTAAGTTTTACGGACCCCGGAGACCCGCCGGTACTGGCCGCCGCCATGGTGGAGGCCATGTCCGACGAGGAAGCCCTGGCCCAGATCTTCATGTTTGGCTGGGTCGGCGCCGCTCCTTCTCCCCTCATCATGGACTGGATTCGGGATCGGAATATCGGGGGGATTAAGATCTTCGGCTGGAATACCGGCGACACCCTCCTCCTGGCCGAAACCGTGGGCGCCCTCCAGCGGGCCGCCCTGGAGGGAAAGTACGGCATCCCCCTTTTGGTTGCCACCGATCAGGAAGGGGGATGGATCCGGCACGTCAAGGGTTCCACCAGTGAAACCCCGGGAAACATGGCCATCGGCGCTTCGGGGTATCCCATGGACGCCTATTGGTCGGGATATTATATAGGCCGGGAACTGGCGCTCCTGGGGATCAATATGAATTTTGCCCCGGCGGTAGATCTGTACACCAACCGGGATTCCGTCATCATAGGCCCCAGGGCTTTCGGCAGTGACCCCGTCCGGGTGGGCACCCTGGGGGCTGCCTTTGTAAAGGGACAAAAGGCCGCGGGGATCATCGCCACGGCAAAACACTATCCGGGGCACGGCGATACGGACCTGGATTCCCACGGGGTCCTGCCCCGGATAAACGTATCCTTCGATGTGCTTTGGGATCGGGAGCTTATTCCCTACCGGATCCTCGCCAAAGAAGCCATTCCCGCGATCATGAGCGGACACCTGGCCTTTCCCAACACCCCGGCGGCTGCGGCGCCCGCGTCCCTTTCCTCCTGGTTCCTGCGGGATATTCTGCGGGGGCGGATCGGGTACCAGGGGATCATCATCACCGACGATCTTATGATGAACGGGGCCACGGAATATGCGGGCAGCCTTTCCCAGGCGGCAAAACAGGCCCTTCTGGCGGGGAACGACATCATCATGCTTTCCAAAACCCCCAGCCTGAACGATCCGGTGTGGAACTTTCTCCTTGCTTCCATGAAGGGGGAAGGGGAATTCCGCAGCCGGGTCCGGGACGCGGCCCGGCGGGTTTTGACGGTTAAGCTGGAATACCTCCGGGGGGAGGGCTCGGTTCCGTATATTCCGGACCCGCAAAAAGTCACGGCGGGCCTGCCCGATCCCCAGGGGGCCGCCTTCTTTCTGGACCTGGCGGCCCGGAGCGTGACCATCCTCAAGGGAGGGGAACCGGAGCAGGCCCTGTTCCCCCTAAGCCGGGACCAGGCCGGAAAGGTCCTGCTGGCCGGCCAGTTTGAGGATTTTTTCAACGCCGGCAGAGCCGCCTACCCCGGGGCTTCTTCCTATTGGTACTCCGCTTCCCGGGGCGCCGGGGAACTCCTCGCCTACGCCAGGGAGGCGGATACGATCATCTTCTGCATTTCCGACGCGGCGGGGCTCGGCATCCTGCGGAGCCTTCAAAACCTGGGAAAAAGGGTGATCGTCTTTTCCGTGTTGAGTCCCGTATACCTCGAAGCGGCGCCCTGGGTAACAGGGGCCATAGCGGTTTACAGTTACGCCAACGAATCCTTTATCGCCGGGTTCTCGGCTATGCTGGGACGTATCGCCTCCCAGGGCAAACTCCCCTTTAAGTAACAGGGCCCTGCCTATGCGTAGCACTATCCGTTGGCGAAAGATGGGAAAGGCGGAGAAAACCCCGGCGGAACTCTTTCTGAGAAAAGAAGAGCGGTTCTGTGTGGGCGCCTGTTCAAAATTCTTACACAAACGCTCCCGCCGCGACAAGGTGTGGGTCCTGCGGGATTCCGGGGGGGCGGTATCGGCGCTGCTCATGCGCTTTGGCCGCACCCTGTTTCCGGTCTTAGGCGGAACCGGGGAGCTTCCCCGGCTTCCTTTCGAAATGCGCTTCTCCGGCGGCGCCCCGGCCCACTCCATCCACGGGCTCCAAAGGGATGTGGAGATGTTTGAAGGGGCCTTCCTCCGCCTTGGCTACCGGGTGACGGACGGGCAGGACTACGACCTTTTGTCCCTGGACGGAACGCCAAACCCAGGCAGTTTCCGGGCCGGGCCGCCGGGGCTTATCCTTCGAAAACCGGAACACGCCGATATGGACCGGCTCTTTCTCCTTCAGGCGGCCTATGAACAGGAGGAGGTCCTTCCCCAGGGGGCCGTCTTTAACCCCGCCGCCTGCCGTTTATCCCTGGAGCATATTCTGGCCCAGGAACAGATACTGGCCGCCGAGTTGGAGGGCCAACTGGTGGGAAAGATCAACACCAACGCCCTATCCTTCTCCCGGTATCAAATAGGCGGCGTCTATGTCCACCCCGGCTGCCGGGGCCGGGGGATAGCCCTAAGGATGATCGGCGTTTTTGCCGGCGCGTTGATCAGGCAGGGGAGGGGCCTGAGCCTCTTTGTAAAGAAACAAAACACCGCGGCCCGGACGGTATACCGCCGGGCCGGATTTACGCGGCAGGCAGATTACCGGATATGCTACTATTAAAAAAATGACACCCCCTAGCAGGAAAAGGGCGGGTGTTCTATACTTACCAGGTGGAGTGTTTCTAATGCCCAAGAAGTGGACCCGTATTGTATTCCGGCGGCGGGTTTTTGTCATCTTTATTCTGCTTATCCAGATAGCCTTCTTTGTCTCCCTTATTGCCGGTACCAGCCACATTTCCCGGCATGTCGTCGGGGTATTGAATGTGGTGAGTATCCTGGTATGCCTTTACATCCTTAATAAGAAAGAAAAATCCGCCTATAAATTAACCTGGATTTTTCTTATCCTGATGTTTCCCATATTCGGCGGCCTCTTGTATATTATCTTTTATTCCCAGTCCGATCCCCGGAAGCTGCGGCGGGCTATGGAAGAGAGCTGCCGGCAATGCCGGGACCTCTTTACCCTGCCGGGAAATATTCTGCCCCTTCTGGCGGAACAGCATGAGGATTGTCTACCCCAGGTGCGGTATCTCCAGGAACATGCGGGGTTCCCGGTCTATGCACATACCCAGACCCAGTATTTCGACTCCGGAGAGTCCTTTTTCCGAAAGGTTTTGGAGGAACTGGAAAAAGCGGAGCGCTATATTTTTCTGGAATTTTTTATCCTCCGCCAGGGGCTCATGCTGAACCCTATCATATCCATCCTGGAACGAAAGGCCAAACAGGGTTTGGATGTGAGGATCATCTACGACGACCTGGGCTGTTTTATGTCCCTGCCGCCGAACTATAAACAGCATCTGGAACGAAGGGGAATTAAATGTTTCATCTTTAATCCCTTTAAACCCATCCTGTCCTCCCTGCAAAACAACCGGGATCACCGAAAAATTATTATTGTAGATGGCAAGGTGGCCTTTACCGGGGGGATGAATCTGGCGGACGAATACATCAACGCCTACGAAAAATACGGCCACTGGAAGGACGCGGCTATTATGCTGGAGGGAGAGGCGGCCTGGAGCCTGACCCTGATATTCCTGGAAATGTGGAACCTGGAACAAAAGCAGAAGGATGATTGCGCCTCCTTTTATCCCTGGAAGGATAGCCCCTGCCCGGTTGAGTCCGACGGTTATGTGCTGCCCTATGGGGATAGTCCCATTGATCATGAGAATGTGGGGGAGCATGTCTACATACAGATTATCAACAATGCCAAGCGGTACGTGTATATCAATACCCCCTACCTGGTGGTGGACGATAACCTGCTTTCCGCCCTGACCCTGGCGGCGAAGAGCGGGGTGGATGTCCGGATCATCACCCCCCACCGGTGGGATAAAAAGGTGGTACAGATTACCTCCCGGTCCTATTACCGCCAGTTGATCCTGGCGGGGGTAAGGGTCTACGAATATTCCAGCGGCTTTAACCATTCCAAGACCTTTGTGTCCGATGATAAGGTCGCCACCGTGGGTACCACCAACCTGGACTTCCGCAGCCTCTACCTCCACTTTGAATGCGGGGTTTGGATCTATAAGAATCAGGCGGTACAAAAAGTCAAGGAAGATTTTCTCAGGACCATCCCCATCTCCCACGAGATAACCCTGGAGGAATGTGCCAGGAATCCCCTCAGGGGATTTGCCCAGGACGTACTCAGGCTCTTCGCCCCCCTGATGTAGGGGAGCGATCTTTCCCTGCCGCACACTTCATCTTTCATCGCTGGGGCCGTACTATGATCGTCCTCTCAAGGCTATTTCTCGTGTTTACCCGTAGGACTGTGCTTGCAGCCCATACCGTTGTCGGCGGAACCGCAGTAAATGCACTTGTTGGCGCCATGGCCGTGGATGTGCTTCCGGGTGGGGGTCTGGAGGCAACCGTTCCCGTAGGAGGATGAGCCGCAGTAGATACAGTGTTTTTCATCATCATGATGTTTATGAAGCCCGTTCAAACTTTTCGGACAGCCGGAACCATAGGCGGTTGATCCGCAATGAACGCATTTTGTTGCCATAATTACTCCTTCTCAGTATAGCATATCATATTATCGGCGCGGAATATACCTTGCCTTGAAAAAAACGGCAACGCCGGCCCTGATCTTTGGCCTGATATGCATATAGAGGGGCGGCATGCTGTGGGAACTCGACCTTAATCCCTAAGTTCTGTATAATAAAATCGATGAAAAATTTACTTTCAAGTGCAATTTTCTGTATCTTTGGGGTTGTACTATATGCGGACCCTTTACCGGATTTTTATATCCCCCTAAGGGATGCGGTATATGAGCAGAACCTCAAGGCCGACGAGATTGCCCCATTGTACCGGGCAACAAAAGCCCGGGCGGAGCAATCCCTGGCGGGGGTGGAGCGGTTTCTGGTCCTTTCCCGTTGCGAGTATATGATGGGCCGGGCCTATCAGTATGAGGAACGGAAGGACGAGGCCGCGACCCGCTACACCGAAGGAATCGCCTGGGCGGAAAAGGCCCTGGACGCGGGGGCCGGGGCCCAGGGCTGGCAGATGCTGGCGGAAAACATTTCCCAGTCCTGCGCGGTAAGGCCGGTGTCCTACGCCATGGCCAACGGGCTTAAGGTGGAACGGTACGCAAAGAACGCCCTGGAATTGGAGGCCCGGAACGCGGCGGCCCAATATATGCTGGCGGCCCGCTGGGTTTATGCGCCTTCGCCCTTTAACAATTACAAGAAGGGTATTCAAATGATGGGGGATATATTAAACAATGGTGATTTACAAAGGGATGATCTGTTTAATGTCTATTCCGCCATTGGGTATGCCTACTTTCAGCAAAAAAAACATACGGAGGCAAGGCCCTGGTTTTTGAAATCCCTGGAGGTGTATCCCACCAATAAACATGTGCGGGACCTGCTGGAGAAATCTTGACCGGGTAAACATCATGGTAAACAGCGTTATCAGTTTTCTTAGTGAAATTTATTATCCGGCATTGATAATCGCCGCCTTGTACTTTTTTCTCCTGTCCCTGGCAAATCATTATGAGATGTGGCGCTTTACCCTGGCCCCGGAAATTTTCGACGGCCCCAAGGTTTCGGTTCTGATTCCCGCCCGGAATGAGGAAGAAACCATCGAAGAGTGCCTCAATTCCCTGCGGAATCAGTTGTACAAAAATTATGAAATTCTGGTGATTGACGATAATTCCACCGACGCTACCCCGGCTATCCTCAAACGGATCGCCGCGGCAGACGACCGGATACAGGTTTTTACCGGCGCTCCCCTGCCGGAGGACTGGTTCGGCAAGCCCTTTGCCCTGCACCAGTTGTCCCAACACGCCAAGGGGGAGATCCTCCTTTTTACCGACGCCGATACCGTCCACAATCCCACCAGCATCGCCTGGGCGGTTACCAATATAGTGAAACTCGAGGCGGATATGGTCTCCGGGTATGTGGGGCAGGTTTTTCTCAGCTTTGGGGAGATCGTCACGGTGCCCCTGATGTTTTCTCTTACCGGATTTATTATTCCCCTTTTTATCAACCGCTTTACCAAACTCAGTTTTTTTTCTTCCGCCATCGGCCAGTATATCGCCATCCGGCATACGGTATTTAAGGCTATCGGCGGCTGCGAGGCCTTTAAGAAAAAAACCAGCGAAGATATTTATATGGCCCGCATGGTGAAACAGCGGGGCTACGAGACCCGGTTTCTCAATCTTTGTGAATACGTGAAGTGCCGGATGTACAAAGGCTATCAGGCCGGGGTGCAGGGAATCGGCAAAAACATCTTTGACTTTTTGGGGAAAAACAGCTTCCTGCTTTTTATCATCGCCCTGGTGGTGTTTTTCTTTTTGTTTTTCCCCTTTCCCCAGTTGTTCTTTTCCATTTCCAGCGGAAGCCCCTGGACCCAGCAAATCATCCTGGTGAATATCCTCTATACCCTGACCTGGATCTTCATGTTTCTGGGCCAGCGGCTCAACTGGTGGTACGGCTTCCTCTGGCCCCTGATGTTTCTGAACCTCCTCTACATGGCGCTCTGGTCCTGGTTCAGGACCATTTCGGGCCGGGGCTTTATCTGGAAAGGCCGGGTGGTGTCCTGATGCCCTACAAACACGGCAGACCGGTAATAGACAGTTCCCTCCCCTTTCGGCTCGCCACCGCCTGGACCTTCAACATGGTTTTCCCCATCGCCCAGTTGTTCAACCTTATGCAGCACTCCACCCGGTACAAACACCGGTGGAAACTGCTCCGCCATCGCCGGGCCATTACGGTTTCCAACCATACGACCTTTCTCGACCCCGTAAAAATAGCCGGCGCGCCCTGGCCCCGGCTTATTTACCAGACCATGCTGGAGGCCACGGTGGAATTTCCCTGGCTGGGCACCTTTACCCGGCTTCTGGGGGGAGTCCCCATTCCCCGGGGCAGAACGGGCTACCGGAAGATCCTTGAATCCTGCGCCGCCGCCTTTACGCACCGGCGCTACCTCCACTTCTACCCCGAGGGGGAATGTTTTCTCTACAACCAGCGGATCCGGGAATTTAAGCCCGGCGCTTTCCGCATTGCCGCAGAACTCGATATTCCGGTGATCCCCATGGTAACGGTTTTTTCCAACGGCCCCTTCAAGCCCTGGTCTTTTTGGGGCCGTTCCCTTCCCAAAGAAACCCTGGTGATCCTTGACGCGGTCCACCCGGCCCAATATGTGAAGCGGGATGAGCGGGGAGGCATCACCGGCGAGTCGGTAAAAGAATTTGCCGAAGCGGTGCGCCGGATCATGCAGCAAGAAATTGACCGGCGCCGGGGCTCCAACGCCTTTTACCGGGGGCAGATGGAGCGGATCAAGGGCCTGAACGACAAAGACCGCAACACGGACAACAGCGCATAGGAAACGTTATGCGAGATTGGGGCTGGAAAAACATATTACCAAATACAATTATAGGTGAGCTGGTTCCAAAATCTGACATTTTGGAACTGCCTCATGTTTGTATTTTTTGAAAATAAATTAGCTGAAATATTATTATTTGCAGGAATTGATTAAAAATTTTACGATATGAGGTATATATGAAATGGGTTGTTATTTTGTTGCTTTTGTTCTCTCCATTGAGTTGTAAAGGAAACAAATATTATCAAACGGCCGCTATTGACACTGTTGCACCGGAAGAACAAATTGCTGAAAATGGCAGTAATATGGATATTATAACAGAAGAACAATTGCGGAAACAAAATAACGAAGATACCGCTGTTGTTTCTGAAGATATAGGTT
>JAISOR010000238.1 GCA_031275535.1 Treponema sp.
CCCCTTTCCCGGACCGTCATAGTTACCAACTGTATCCTGGCCTTTATCGGCTCCTGGAACAATTACCTTTGGCCCCTTCTGTGCGCCATGAGCGACAGGATGTTTACCCTGCCGGTGGGACTCCCCACCTTTGAGCTTACCTACGCCTCCGACCGGGTTATTCCCATCACCAGTAACATGGCGGCCTCCATCCCGGCGATCATCATATTCCTCATCTTTGAACAGCAGATCACCCAGGGTATCGCCATGACGGGGATCAAGGACTGAGTTCCGGCGGGGGATTAATATGGGCTTCGTTTTTTGGCTTGACTTTCCCGGAAATTGAAGTATGGTTATAGATGCCACATGAGGAGGCGGCATTGTAGCCCCCTCTGCCGAACCCGGCCCGCAGGGGCTGGGTGATTTTTATCTCCGCCCGGTCAATATCCGTGCTTGAGCCATTTCCCGTTCCGCTCCCGCGCTTCATCATACCCCCCTCCCGGCTATTCCGCAAACTGCGCCCGGTGCAGTTCCGCATAGAGGCCGCCCCGGGCCAGGAGTTCCCAGTGGCGGCCCTGCTGCCGGATGCCCTCATCGTCAATAACCACGATGTTGTCCGCATTGCGGATCGTGGAAAGCCGGTGGGCGATGACCAGGGTGGTCCGGCCCCGGGAGAGTTCCTCCAGGGCCCGCCGGATCTTTATCTCCGTGGCGGAATCCAGGGCGGAAGTGGCCTCGTCCAGGATCAGGATGGGCGGGTTTTTAAGGAAGATCCGGGCAATGCTTATCCGCTGTTTCTGGCCTCCCGAAAGTTTGAGCCCCCGCTCGCCCACGGGGGTGTCGTAGGCGTCCCGCAGTTTCATAATATCCCCGTGGATCTCCGCCCGCCGGGCAGCCTCGATAATTTCATCCTCCCCGGCATCCACCCGGCCGTAGCGGATGTTTTCCCCCACGGTCCCGGCAAAGAGGAACACGTCCTGCTGCACAATGCCGATATTCCGCCGGAGGGATTCCAGGCTAAGGTCCCGGATGTCCTGGCCGCCGATGGTGATGCTCCCCTCCCGGATTTCGTAGAACCGGGGCAGAAGGTGGCAGAGGGTGGTCTTTCCGCCCCCGGAGGGTCCCACCAGGGCGGTGACGCTTCCCGGCGGGATCTTGAGGTTGATGTGCTTAAGCACCGGCTGTTCGGGGGGCCGGGAATCGGGGGCCCCCTGCCCGCGCTCCCCCCGGTGCGGTTCCGGGCGTTTATAGGAAAAACTTACGTCCCGGTATTCAATGAGCCCCCCGGGGTTCTCCAGGTCCCGGGCGCCGGGTTTATCGGCTATATCCGGCTCTATCCCCAGGATCTCCACAAAGCGGCTGAATCCGGCCATGCCGGTAGTATACTGGTCAATAAAATTCGCCAGCCGCCGGATGGGCTGGAGAAAGGCCGCCACAAAGAGATTGCAGGTGATAAGCTCCGCCAGGGTCATCTTTCCCATCATAATGAAATATCCCCCCGCGGCGATCACCGCCACGTTAAGGATATTCATGGTGAATTCCAGTTTGCTGTGAAAATCCGCCATGGATTTATAATAGGTCTGCCGGGCCTGTTTAAAATGTTCATTCCCGCTTTTAAACTTATGGGTCTCGTAGGATTCGTTGGTAAAGGCCTTGGAAACCCTGACGCCGGATATGCTGGACTCCAGGGAGGCGTTTATTTCGGCGGTCCGCTCCTTTACCTTCTTTGAAGCCCGGAGCATCTTTTTACGGGAATAGATGGTATGGAATACCATCAGGGGCATCACCACGAAAAGCAGCAGGGCTATCTCCCAGCGGATGGTCAGGAGGATGACAATGGAACCGGCCAGGGTTAGGAAGGAAATGAACAGATCCTCAGGACCGTGATGGGCCAGTTCGGTAATCTCAAAGAGATCGTTGGTAACCCGGGACATGATATGGCCGGTCCGGTGGTTGTCGTAAAAGGAAAAGGGCAGCTTCTGCAGGTGGGCAAACAGGTCCCGCCGCATATCCGCTTCAATATAAACCCCCAGGGTATGTCCCCAATAGGTAACAAAATAGGAAAAGGCCGTGCGAAGGATATAGAGGGAGATCATCATAAGGACCATGATAAAAAAGAAGCGGTAGAGTTCCCGGGGCAGCAGGCGTTCAATCGTATATTTGGTCATCACCGGAAAGGCCAGGTCCGCGGCGGCTATCAAAGAGGCGGCAAACATATCCGCCGCAAAGAGTTTCCCATGGGGGCGGTAATAGGAAGCGAAGATCTTGAGGGGAGATCGCCCCCTCCCGGTGCTTGAATAATATGACATATTTTAATTTACTAAATGAAGAACCTCGGGTATAGGCCCCGGCCCCTTAAAAACCACGCCAAGGAGGCAATGATGAAAGCTCTGGTAATTTATTATTCCTATGAAGGCAGCTGCGCCCTGATTGCGAAACATATCAAGGAGGCGATCCGGGCGGACACGCTGGAATTAAAAACTGAGGATGAAAAGAAACGGACCGGTTTGGCAAAATACGTCTGGGGCGGCCGGCAGGTTGTAAGCAAGGCGCATCCAAAGCTTAAACCCTATGTCATTGATCCTGGGCAATACGAGCTTATTATAATCGGTTCCCCGGTTTGGGCCGGTTCCCCCGCGCCGGCCCTGAACACCTTTCTGGAGGAAACCAAAATCAGCGGCAAAAAACTGGCCCTCTTCTGCTGCCATGCGGGAGGCAAGGGACGGTTTTTTGACAAGCTAAGGGCCGCCCTGCCGGGGAATACCATAGCGGGGGAAATTGATTTTATCAAGCCCGCCGCGCAGGACGGGGCCGCGGTGGAAAAGAAACTGGATGAATGGCTCCGGGGGCTTTAGCAGCCGGGGTAATGGTTGAGGATAGAAGCATGCGGAACACAAACGAGCCCGGAACCCTTGAGGGGATGCGGGGCGCTATTTTTGACCTCGACGGGGTCCTGGTGGATACGGCAAAGTACCATTACCTGGCGTGGAAACGCCTGGCCGGAGAACTGGGCTTCGATTTTACCGAAGCCGATAATGAGCGGCTCAAGGGGGTAAGCAGGGTCCGTTCCCTGGAGATCCTCCTGGACCTGGGCCGCCGTTCCATGGACCAGGCTGAAAAGGAAGCCGCCGCGGCCAAAAAGAACGCCTGGTACGTGGAATACCTTAACACCCTGGACGAGGGAGCCCTGCTGCCCGGTTCCCGGGAGTACCTTCACTATCTGAGGGAGCGGCATATCCGGATCGCCCTGGGCTCGGCCAGCAAGAACGCCCCCCTCATTCTGGAGCGTCTCAAAATAGCGGAACTCTTCGACGCGGTAATCGACGGCAACGCCGTAAGCAAAGCCAAGCCCGACCCGGAGGTTTTTCTGAAGGGCGCGGCGGCCCTGGACCTGCCCCCATCGGCCTGCGTAGTTTTTGAGGATTCCCTGGCGGGAATCGAGGCCGCGAAGAGAGGCGGTATGCGGGCCGTCGCCCTGGGAACACCTGAATTACTCCCCGGCGCGGACCGGTATATCCACTCGTTAAGGGATATGGTGGGCCACTCTTAACTCCCCCCCTTGCCCATCCCCCTCCGTTTTTTTATTTTATATACATGGATTATGAAAAGTTAACGATAAAAGCCCAGGAGGTTTTGAATGAAGCCTCCGCCACGGCGCAAAAAAACGATCATTCCCAGGTAGAGACGGAACATCTGCTCCTGGCCCTGCTGCGGCAGGAAGACGGCATTGTGATCCCCATCGTTGAACGGATCGGCGCGGACCCCGCCCGGCTGATCGGGGAAACGGAAGCCCTGATCGCCGGCAATCCCAAGATGTACGGCGATGCGGCCCAGCTCTACTTCTCCTCCGCCGCTTCCAAGGTTCTGGCCAAGGCGGAGTCCGAGGCGGCGGCCTTAAAGGATGAATACGTATCCACCGAGCATATCCTTTTAGCCATTGCCGGAAACGAGGGCAAGGCGGGGGATATCCTTAAAAAAGCGGGGCTTACGAAAACCGCCATCCTGGGGGCCCTGAAGCAGATCCGGGGGAATACCCGGATCACGGACCAAAACCCGGAGGATAAATACCAGGTGCTGGACAAATACTGCCGGGACCTTACCGCCCTGGCCCGGCAGGAAAAGCTGGATCCGGTGATTGGCCGGGACGAGGAGATCCGCCGGATCATGCAGGTCCTTTCCCGGCGGACCAAGAACAACCCGGTGCTTATCGGGGAGCCGGGGGTGGGAAAAACCGCCATTGCCGAAGGTCTGGCCCGGCGGATCGTGGCGGGGGATGTCCCCGAGGGGCTCAAGGGGAAAAAGCTCCTGGCCCTGGATCTGGGGGCCCTGGTGGCGGGAGCCAAATTCCGGGGGGAATTTGAGGAGCGGCTCAAGGCGGTGATCCACGAGGTACAGGCCTCGGAGGGAAAGATCATCCTCTTTATAGACGAACTCCATACCCTCATCGGAGCGGGGGCCGCCGAGGGGGCCACCGACGCATCGAACCTCCTCAAGCCCGCCCTGGCCCGGGGGGAACTGCGGTGTATCGGCGCCACCACCCTGGACGAATACCGCAAGCACATCGAAAAGGACGCGGCCCTGGAACGGCGTTTCCAGCAGGTTTACACGCCGGAGCCTTCGGTGGAAGATACGGTGGCCATACTCCGGGGCCTCCAGGAACGCTACGAGGTACATCACGGGGTACGGATCAAGGATGAAGCCCTGGTAGCGGCGGCGAACCTTTCGAACCGGTACATCACCAGCCGCTTCCTCCCCGATAAGGCCATAGACCTGGTGGACGAGGCGGCCAGCCGGCTCAAAATGGAACTGGACAGCCGCCCTACGGAACTGGACAAGCTGGAACGGAAACTCCTCCAGCTCTCCATAGAACAGCAGGCCCTCCGCAGGGAGGAAGACGGGGCCTCCAAGGATCGGCTGGGAAAGCTGGAAAGGGAAATAGCCGAATTAAGCGCCGGCCGGGACGCTATGAAGGCCCGGTGGGAGGGCGAAAAAAAGGATATTCAGAAGATCCGGGATTTAAAACAGAAGATAGAGGAACTCAAAATAGAAGAAACCCGGTATGAACGGGAGGGAAATCTCTCCCGAGCCGCGGAGGTTAAGCACGGCCTCATTCCCGAGACCCAGAAGAAACTCAAGGCCCTGACGGATCAGATGGAAGCCAAGCGGGGAGAATCGGCCCTGCTCCGGGAGGAGGTAAGCGAAGAGGACATCGCCGCGGTGGTATCTACCTGGACGGGGATTCCGGTGTCCAAGATGCTTTCCGGCGAACTCCAGAAGTACCTGGATCTGGAAAAGGTCCTGGAACAGCGGGTAGTAGGCCAGGACGCCGCGGTATCCGCGGTGGCCGACGCCATCCGGCGGAACAAGGCGGGCCTCTCCGACGCGGCCAGGCCCCTGGGGTCCTTCCTGTTTTTAGGCCCCACGGGGGTGGGCAAAACAGAACTGGCAAAAACCCTGGCGGATTTTCTCTTTAACGACGAAAAGGCCCTAACCCGGATCGACATGAGCGAATACGGGGAAAAACATTCGGTCAGCCGCCTTATCGGGGCGCCCCCCGGCTATGTGGGCTACGAACAGGGGGGCCAGCTTACCGAGGCGGTCCGGCGGCGGCCCTACAGCGTGATCCTTTTCGATGAAATCGAAAAGGCCCATCCGGAGGTCTTCAACGTCTTTCTGCAGATCCTCGACGACGGCCGCCTTACCGACGGCCAGGGCCGGGTAGTAGACTTCAAGAACGTTATCATCATCATGACCAGCAACCTGGGCTCGGACCTTATCCTGGAGGCTAAAAAGGATGAGGATATCCGGGACGGCCTGGCGGAACTCCTCAAACAGAGCTTCCGGCCGGAATTCCTCAACCGTATCGATGAACGGGTTATCTTTAACCGTTTGGGACAGGCGGAAATCGGCAAAATAGTGGAAATCCAGCTTAAACGCCTCTCGGAACGCCTGGCGGAACGGAAGATACAGCTTCACCTTACCAAGGCGGCTAAGGAACTCCTGGCGGAACGGGGCTACGATCCCCTCTTCGGCGCCCGCCCCCTGAAGCGGACCATTCAGGCGGAACTGGAGAACCCCCTGGCCCGGGCTATTATCGCCGGAACTATACAGGAAGGAGACACCGTAAAGGTTGATAAAGACGGCGGGGGCTTAAGCTTCCGGAAAGAATCATAGCAAGGGGGGTGTATGAACCCGGGAATTGTTGTTTTTACTGTGTTCGTGTTAGTTTTGGTTCTTGCCGTTTTCCGGGGAGCCCCCGAGTTTTTTTACTTTTACGTGATCAAACGGAAAACGCCCCATTCGCTTAGTCCCGTTTCCCGGATGGTGCGGAAAGCGGAAAACCCCGGCGAGCCCCCGCCCTGGCTTGCCGGTCAGCCCTTCGAAATCGTAACCATCACCTCCCGGGACGGCCTGCGGCTTAAAGCTCACTTTCTTTCCTCCGCCGGTTCCGCGCAAAACACCGGCACCGCGGGGAACAGCGTTTCCCCCTATACCGCCATTCTGGCCCACGGCTATACCGGCAATGTTATGCAGATGAGCGGTTTTGCCCGGTTTTTTTACCAGGACCTGGGCTATAACGTCCTTTTGCCGGATGCCCGGGGGCATGGGGATTCGGAGGGAACCTATATCGGCATGGGCTGGCATGACCGGCTGGATTACCTGCAATGGATAGACTGGGTAAAGGAACGGACCGGACCTGCCCTTGGGGGCGCTCCGCTGCGGATCGTGCTTTACGGCATATCCATGGGGGGCGCCACGGTACTGATGACCGGCGGCGAAGCTCTGCCGCCGGAGGTAAAGGCCATTGTTGAGGACTGCGGCTACACCTCGGTGGAGGAGGAGTTGTATTACCAGATGAAGAGCCGGTATCACCTCAAAAGCCGTTGGCTTATGAACGCCACCTCCCGGGTAACCCGGAAGCGGGCGGGTTATGGCTTTGCCGAGGCCTCCGCCCTGGAACAGGTAAAAAAAACCAGGGTTCCCACCCTGTTTATCCATGGTGAAGAAGACGCCTTTGTCCCCTTTACTATGGTTCATACCCTGTACGAAGCCTGCCCCGCCCCAAAGGAACTTTTTACGGTCCCCGGCGCCGGACACGGGGAGGCCTACGGCGCGGCCGGCCGGGAATATGAGGACCGGATCCGCCGTTTCCTCAAGCAATGGGCGCCCTGAGCAATGAAGAATCCCGGTTCCGCTAAAGCGGCCCGCTGCAGGAGGCCCTGAGCCATGACCGTGCCCGGCCCCTGAAAGGGACTATCCAGGCGGAACCGGAGAACCCCCTGGCCCGGGCTATTATCGCCGGAACCGTAAAGGTTGACCTTGGGGGAGCGGGCCTGACCATTACGGGGGGCTAAGGCGGGAGCGGGCCGCGATCCCTGCGTAAGGCTTACTCAAGCTCAAAGGTCATGATCCGGTTGGAGGCGCAGGTGAATTCAAAACTGTGGGGGCCGGATAGAATGAGGGGCCTGCCCCGATTTTCGTTCAGGTCCGTCTCCCATACCGCCCTGAGGGGGAAGGCAAACTGAACCTCGCCGTGTTTTTCCCCGGGGCAGGGGTTGTATATCCGCAGGATGACGGTATCCCGGTCTTCGGCCCGTTTCAGGCAGGAGACCACCAGGCCGGGATCCGAGACTTGACAGAAGCCGTACACCGACGGCAGCGTACCGGACCGGGCGCCCATGGTCTCGTATGCCCTTAGGGGCAGCGCAAAACGCCGGGACTCGGGACAGACGCCGCCGTCGGCCCAGTCCCCCAGGTGGGGATAAACGGCGTAGGTAAAGCTCATGGTCCGCTGAAGCTGGCTTCCCTTTTGGTTGGGGAAACGGCCCACACATTCCCAGCCGGTGACGATCATGTTACCCATGGCCCGGAACAGGGTCAGGTAAAGGGTATGCCTGGGATCGGAGCGGAGTTCATATTCGGTGACGCTCTCCGAAAGAAAGGCCAGTCCCTCCGGGTCTTCGCTCACATCGACGAAACGGCTCATAGGAAGGGTCTGCATCTCGTTAAAGTAACGGCCCTCCCCGTCCCGGGCCGATGTGAGGGGCCGCTTGTCCACGGTAAAGTGTCCCCCCGCATGGGAATACTCCGCGGCGAGGCCCGTGGGAAAGGCTGCCCGGAGCCGGTGGTTTTCGACGGTATTATCAACCCTGGTCAGAATGTCCAAGCGCCCGGCCCCTTTCTTCAATGTCAGTTCCGTATGTATCATAAGGGCCGCGGTTTCGGCGCTACGGCGGCTCTCTCCCCGGACCCCGTAAGCAGGTTCCCTCCCCGACAGGGGAAGCTCGAACCGGTATTCCACTACCACTGTTGCCGCCAGGGGGCCGTTTTCGGCCATCCAGATCCGGGGAGCGGCGCTCAAGGTGGTGTGGATCTGGTTTTCATAGGGCGGGTAGTAAGCCCAATAATTCCCCACGTCCCCGGCATCCTCAAAATAATGAAGCCCCGGAAAACACCGGTTCCGGATCTTGTCCAGGAGATCAAAGGTCCCGTTGGGATTCACCGTTATCGTAAGGTATTCGTTTTCAAGGAAGTTGTCTCCCCGGCCGATTTCATTTCCTGCGGTTTTACGCATGGCAAGCCAGTAATAATGGTCCCGCTGAAAAGTGGACTTAACACAAACCTGATAGGTCTTATATCCCAGGGCAGGAACCCCTTCAAGCTCGATAAAACACCGGTGCCGGTCGGTATAGGTTGGCCAGGGACGCCCCTCCATGTCGTGGGTGGGAAAATCCGCCT
>JAISOR010000255.1 GCA_031275535.1 Treponema sp.
TCTCCAAAAAGCCCCAGAATTACGGCAAAAAGCAGGGAATGGTATGGTAAAAAATGACCCCATTGTTACCATCCGTATTAAAACGGCCTATTTTGTCAAAACAATGGGGTCATTTTTAAATAGAACTAAGCTCTCTTCTAAACTAAGAATTGCTGAAGTGACCCCCCATCACACTTCACTCTCAACTCAACACTTTCTTCATTCCGACTGGAACTCACCCTTAAAGTCCATGGTTTTCTTAACGATTTCGGCAACCTTCTGGGAGCCCTTTCTGGCGTCTATCTGGGGTATGCCCGCTTCTTTATTGAAGGTCTTTTCAAAAAACAGGCGAAGGGAGTCAAAGAGATCCGGTAATTGGTAGAAAACCAGGGCAAAGTTAATTCCCGAGGGTTTTAAAATGGTGAATGAAGAAAAAGAATCGATGGGTTTTTTAGCAATCATAATCTTGCTCTGGTTTTTTGCGATGATCTGTTCCAATTCACTGAACCTGAGGGGTATTTGTTCATGGGCGGTTCGGACATAGGGTTCCATGGCCTTGTTCGGATATGAAGCGGGCTCAATAAGGATATGCAATTTTTTGCCATTGGTTTGAAAGGTCAGTCCCGTTTCGGTAAGATAGATAGATTTTACTCCCGAATAGGATACAACTTCGTATATAGAATAGGCGGAATTATCACTAAAGAAAGAAGAAATAATATACCCCTGATCCTTAGGTAACTTATCTTGTGCATAGGCTTCGAATAGATCCATAGCTTTTACTGCCATTTTTTTTCTCCTTTATAACGCAGCATTATAGTAACACTTAAACATTATAGACTTTTTCCTGAATTCAGCAACTGTTTTTTGGCATGAGATTAAAAAAAACTACGAAATTTTAGATTTTTTATCTTTTTTCTTCTGTTGCCGTTTTTCCGCCTCCTGTTCGTACCTCCGGGCCCCCTCCTTGTCCTTGTTTTTGCGGGCTATAAAGGCCATCCATTCATAGGGCCGGGGATCCTTGAGGTTCCTGGCCGCCGCCTCCCTCAGTAAGTCAAAGGCCCGTTCAACCTGTTTCCTCCGGTATAGGATCATGCTCAGGGCCATGGGAATGTCCGGGGATTTTTTAAAGAAATCCATGGCCTTTTCCAGCACCGCCTGGGCGTACCGGGAAGCCCCGGCCCGTTCCAGACAGAGGGCGTACTCTAAGAGCAGGTTGATATTCCGGGGTTTTTCCTTGAGCAGGGGTTTAATAAATCCCGCCGCCTCCCGGAACCGTCCGGTCTTGCGGTAGGTATAGGCCAGAACCCGCCGCAGGGTTGGATTGGCGGGATCCCAGACCAGGAGGGCCTCCAATTCACCGGCGGCCCTTAGGAATTCGCCCCTGTGGATAAGGAAGAGCGCCCATTCCCGGCGTATACTGCGGTTATCCGGCCAATGGGCCAGGTATGCCGTATAGATCCCCTCTAATGCATCCTCCGGGGAAAGCCCTTCCCTGAAGAGTGTCTCGGTGGCGCTTATGGCCCCCAGGTAAGCGGCCTCATGGTTCGGCTGCAGCAGGATGGTCTTTTTGAACCACGACAGGGCTTCCTCAATAAGCCCTATCTTTAAATACCGTTCCCCCAGGGCATACATAAGCTCCGGCTCGGGGCCCAGGGACCGGATGGCGTTCTGCAAAAGGCTCAGGGTCCCCCGGTCGTCCTGATTGGTCTTGGCCTCGTACAGAATAGAAAACCGTGCAATAATATCCCGGTCTCCCCCCAGGGCCCTGATCCTCCTGAGGGCTTTTCCCAGGGTTTGCCAGTCCGCCCCTTCCCAGGCCGCCAGAATTTGTTCATACCTAAGCTGGAGTTCCTCATCAGGCGCCGGGCCCGGTTCTCCGGTTTTTACCAGTTCCAGGGCCCGTTCCAGATGGTTCAAGGCCGCGGCGTACTCCTTCATGTTCCGCAGGGCCTCGGCGTACATGGTATGGACCATGGGCTCCGCGCCCTGGTGCTTGATCCAGTTCCGGCATGCGTCGGCGGCCCGGCGCCAGTCCCCGGTTCCCAGAAAGGACCGGATCATGAACATGTCTACCGACCGGCTGTTCCAGGGCAGATCCGGCAGGTTCCCATCCAGGGAGCGGATATAGGCGATGTCTTCCAGGGCTTCGGCGCTGCGGTCCAGGGCCATCAATATGGATGCCCGGTACCAGCGGATCCGCAGATCCCGGGGATTAAAGATCAGGGCCGCCGAATAATGCTCCACCGCCTCGTCCAGTTCCCCGGTTTCCCGGGCGGCCCGGCCCAGTTCCAGCCTGAGCAGGGGAAGGTCGAGGCCGTTTGCCAGGACGAAACGGAGCATCTGGGCGCCCAGGTGGTAATCCCCGATCCGGCAGAGCCGTATTCCCCGGACCAGCAGGGCGTTAAGGTAGGCCCGGTAGATCCGCTTGTTCTCCGGCGCCTTTTCTACCGCGGCCTGAAGCATATCCACCGCATTTTGGGAATGTTTGGATTTAAGATAGGCAAGCCCCAGCAGGGCCATGACCAGGGGATCGCCGCCCCGGTATTCCAGGGCCTTCCTCAGGAGGGGCGCCGCCCGCTGGGGCATCCCCAGGCTCAGGTAGGTCCGCCCCGCGAACAAGTAGCCCTCCGCGTCCCGGGGCCGCAGCCGCAGATAATCGTTAAAGGCCGCCAGGGCCTTGGAATACTGTTTTAATACATGAAAGGAACGGCCCAGGAAAAGGTAGGCCTCCGGCGGGGTGTCATATTCGGAGACCAGTTCTTCCAGGATGGCCACCGCCGCCGGATAATCCCGCCGGATCCCCGCCTGTATGGCCCGGTTGAGCTTTTCCTGTGCCGGTGAGGCCTTCTCCCCGGCGGCCCTCCCCGCGGAAGCCCCTGCTCCGGCGGCCCTTCCGGCGGAAGTCTTCCCTTCAGCTTTTTTCACAAAGCTATTTTGACCGGGCCAGGGTTACCGCGGCGGTAACGACAATATCGTCCACCGAAGCCCCCCGGGACAAATCGCTGATGGGTTTGGCAAATCCCTGGAGGAAGGGGCCAAAGGCCTCAACCTTTCCCAGCCGTTGAACCAGTTTGTACCCAATGTTTCCCGCGCCCAGGTCCGGGAATACCAGGGTATTGACCCTTCCCCGGACCGGGCTTCCCGGCGCCTTTTTATCGGTCACCGAGGGAACCAGGGCGGCGTCGGCCTGGAGTTCCCCGTCAACCGCCAGACCCGGTTCCCTGGCCTTTACCAGTTCCAGGGCGCTCCGTACCTTGACGACATCGGGATGATCCCCCCCGGAGCCCTTGGTGGAGAAGGAGAGGAGGGCCACCACCGGATCGGCGCCCAGGAATTCCCGGCAGGACTGGGCCGCGGCCTGGGCTATTTCCGCCAGCTGTTCCGCCGTGGGGTCCGGGACTACCGCGCAGTCCGAGAAGATCAGGGCCCCGTCGATTCCCCAGGAGGTATCGGGGCTTTGCATGACAAAACAGGAAGACGCGGTTTTTGAGCCCGGGGTAGTACCGATGATGGCAAGCCCCGCGCGCAGCACATCCGCGGTGGCGCTCTCCGCCCCGGCCACCATGGCGTCCGCATCCCCCAGGTGGACCATCATAGCCCCCCAGCGCAGAAAGTGGAGGATCTCCGTCCTGGCCTGTTCCTCCGTCATCCCCTTATGTTTCCGCAGATCGTAATACTCATGGGCGTATTTTTCGGCCCGGGGGGACCCGGCGGGATTGATGATATTGATCCCCTCCAGGGAGACCCCCTCCCTTCTGGCGGTTTCCTCGATTTCCGATTCCTGGCCTACGAGGCTGACCGAAGCGGCGAGCCTTTCGTCCACCAGAATCCGGGCGGCCCGCACCGTCCTGGGTTCGGTTCCCTCGGGAAGCACGAGCTGTTTCTGCAGGGATTTCGCCTTTTCCCTCATATCTTTTACAAAGTCCATATACTACTCCTTTCTCGACCGAGAAGCATACCCTGTTCCGGGTGATGAAGCAATAAGTTCTGCCCGGCTTTTCTTTAAACAGCGGGAAGAGGCGGTTCCCCGTGGACGTGCCAGGCGCCATTTCCCTCATTGAAAATTTAGGAACAATCTCAACTTTTT
>JAISOR010000023.1 GCA_031275535.1 Treponema sp.
AGGGGCTGGCCGGCCCTGGTGGTGGAAATAACGTCCCGGATTCCGGTAAACGTGCTTGACCGGCTGCTCACGGCCTTTTGCGGCTACGCCCTGGCCTGGGGCTTAAAGACCGCCGCCCGGCGGCGGAAGGTACTGGGAGCTTCATTCCGTATACGGTAATAAGAGTTTACAAGCTGCCAGGACTCATTTAATCGTATCTCTCTTTGGGGCCCTTTCTACCATGGCCAGGTATATCCCGGAAAGCACCAGCGCCGCGCCGATCCATTGGGCCGGAGTGAGCCTGTCCCCCAAAAAGAAGAACCCCGCAATAACCGTTACTACGGGAATAAAATTGATAAAGATCGAGGAAACCGAAACTCCCAGGATCTCCAGGGAGCGGGCATAGTACCCATAGCCCAGGGCGGAACAGCAAATTCCCAAAAAGGCAAGGTGGATCAGCAGGGACGGATCCGGCCGGCCCCAGCGGGGAAATTCCAGGACCGCAAAGGGAAGAAACCCGATAAAGCCAAAAGCCGACTGCCAGAACACGATGTGGGTTCGGGAACACCGGGCAAAGAGAGGCCGGGTAAGAAAACAGTAGGCCACCCAGCTAAGGGCCGCGCCGGCCATATACAGATAACCCAGGATATTCCCGGATATGGAAAAGGAGACCCGGGCTACCAGAATGACCCCGGCCATGGAGATAAGCGCCCCCAGCCAGCGCCGGCCCGTGATACGCCCGGGCCCCGGGGCCGCCGGATCTCCCCCAGGGCGCCGCCGGCTCCGGGAGAACTTTTCCCCAAGCCATTCCGCGGCCATGGTGAGTACCGGTATGGTGGAGACAATGATGGAAGCCTCAGAGGCGCTTACCAGGGCCACCCCGTTGTTTTCACAGAAAAAGTAGAGAGTTACCCCGATAAGGCCCGCCCCCAAAAGGCCGGGAAAGTCCCGGAGTTTTAGTTTCTCTTTTGGAAGGGAGCGCCTTTTAATGAACAAAAGAAAGGCCATCGCCAGGGCAAAACGAAGGGCCCCCAATGTCATGGGCGGGAAAACGGATACTACTACTTTTATAGAGATAAAGGAAAAGCCCCAAAATAAAACACAGGCTATGATTGCCAGAAGCGCCTTATGCCGTTCAGTCATGAAGTTATAATACCTGTTATCCGGGATACATTACAGTAGCTGCACCGGTACGGTGAGAGAATTACTTGGGGTCCGGCCTGATGCCTTATTCGGAACAGCGGCTTTTACGGGGCCTAAAGAACCCGCTTGCGCGGGGGAGATGCTGCCTTTTTTCATCAACCCGTTATCACGTGTTTTTCACCGCCACCCCACCAGAGTTTTCTCCACCGTACCGGTGCCTTTCTCCGGGGTATCCCGGATATATGCCAAACATTGCCCGGCCAGTCCTTACACAGGGGGGAAGAGGCGGCTCCTCGCATAATATGGCTGCCAATCGACAGATTTCCCCGCCCCCTCGCTCCCCGCAAAGCATACACTTTCTTCACTTCCTCCGCCGCCTTTACTCGCCAGGCCGCCCTCGACATCTTCACTTTTCACTCTTCACTCTTCACTCCCCACCCTCTTTGAAAATTATCCCCCTTGCATTATGATGATCGGAAGGCGGGGCCGCTCCCCCTGGGGAAAGGGCCCGGAGAAACTATGTATACACATCCCTTAAAAGAACCCTTGCGGATTGTATTGGCGGCGCTCAATTTGGAAGAAGGACCCGAGGCGGTTCCCCTGGGGGCGGCTTCCGTGGCCTCCGCCTTAAAGGCGGCTTTTCCCGGGGCTGTTTTTTCCCTGGTCGAGGGTTTCGTTGCCGGAGGCGTGGGGGCGCTGGTAAAAAAGATCAAAAAGGAAGATCCCGGCATAGTTGGGTTTTCCCTCTACAGTTGGAACCGGGCATTGATGATAGGGGCCGCCGGATCCATAGGCTCTGAAAATCCGGGGCTTTTTCTCTTCTGCGGCGGCCCCGAAGCCGCGGCCCGGCCCGGCGGATTGCACCGGGCCCAGGGCGGTCCCTTTGACGCGGTGATCCCCGGAGAAGGGGAGGCCGCCGCGATTCGTCTTTTGCGGGAGCATGTCTTTGAAAAGAGAAGCCCCCCGGAGGGGCGGGCCGGACCGGATATCCCCGGTAAACCGCTCAGCGCGGAACTCGCGGGCCCCGGCGTAGCGGTGGCGGACCCGGCGGGTTCCGGCGTGCCGGCGGTGGAACCGGAATCGGGCGGCCGCGGGGCCCCCGGTCCGCCTTTGTCCGAATTACCGTCGCCCTGGCTTGACGGGACCCTGAGCGTCAAAGGACGGCAGGGGGTACTTTGGGAATTAGCCCGGGGCTGTCCCTATGCCTGCGCCTACTGCTATGAATCCAAGGGATACGATAGATCCGGCCCGGAAAAGGGGGTCCGTTATTTTTCTGAAGAACGGGTCCGGGAGGAACTCCGGCTCTTTGTCAAAGAACGGGTCCCCTATGTTTTTGCCTTGGACCCGACCTTCAATATCGATAACCCCCGGGCCCTGCGGATCCTGGATATGATAAGCCGGGAAACCCACAAGGGGCCGAAGCTCCCGGAGAATCACCGGGCCCGGGGAAAATCCTGCCGGCCTGCCCCCGCGCCGGATACCCACTGGCACTTTGAAGTCCGGGCGGAACTCCTTACCAGGGAACAGGCCCGGCGCTTTGCCGCCCTGGGGGCGTCTCTCCAGATCGGGCTTCAGACCGCGGACCCCCGGGTCTCCGCCCTGGCAGGCCGGAGCCTTGACAGGGGGCTCTTTGCCTCCCGGATACAGATGCTCAACCGGGAGGGGGTGTCCTTCGGCCTGGATCTGATCTACGGCCTCCCCGGCGACACCCTGGCCGGATACCGGAAGAGCCTCGATTTTGCCCTCTCCCTCTATCCTAATAACCTGGACATGTTCCGCCTCTCGGTCCTTCCGGGGACCCGGTTTGCGGAACAGGCGGAGGAACTCAGGCTTACGGCGGATCCCGAGGCGCCCTACGAGGTGCGGGCCGCGGGGGATTTTTCCGGGGCGGATATGGATAGGGCGGAACGTTTATCCGGTGCGGCGGACCTTTTCTATAACCGGGGGAGGGCGGTGGCCTGGTTTAATCAGATCCTCTATCCCCTGGGATTAAAGCCCGCAGCCTTCCTGGACGGATTTGCGGATTACCTGGATGAAGCCGGAGTTCCAGACTGGGATAAAAAAGGCCCCCCCCAGGCCGTTTTGAGGGACGGCTCCCTGGTTATCGAAAAACTGCAATTAGCCTATTTGGGGCTTAGGTATAAAAGGGGGAAAAAGGAAGCCCTCCTTCCGGCGGTCCGGGACCTGGTCCGGTATCACGGCGATTGGAACCGGGCCAGGGCGGGAGAGACCGGGGATGGGGGAAGGGCCCTGCCCTGAGGGGCCCCGCTATAAATTCCGGGTCGCCACAACGGGGATCCCGGTATCGCACACATTTTCTACTATCACCTGTCCGATGGAAACCGGGGAGTCGAGTTCCACCTGTTTAAGCCGCTCCAGGACTTGAAACATCAGGCCCTTAGGGATGGGGGCCGCGGTTTTTACCGGGCACCGGCGGTACCGGGCGCCGCGGATGGCTACGGTGGAGGTCAGGACCCTGGTGGGGTTGCTCAGTTCCGCCCGGCCATAGGCTTCGCCCCGGGAACAGCCATGACCGGTAACGGTATATCCCTGCTGTTCATCCACTAACAGATGACAGCCCCTGGGACAAACGATACAGATAAGTTCTGTCATCTTTCTTCCTCCTCTGCGGTAATACATAGTTCCTTTTGAAGCCCCCCGAGTAGTTCCCGCTTAAGGCTGATCCGTTCCATTTCTCCCGGCGCCATATACAGCCGGTGAAACGCGGCGATGGGTTTTTCTTCCGACCATACCCGTATTACGCTTTTTTGAAAGATCTTTTTTACCCGGAAAGAAATGGTTAGTTCCGGCTCCGTTCCGCCGGATTGGATGACCTGGGGTACCGTATAACTTACCCCGGCGCCGCTGAGGACCGCCAGCCCGGCGCTTTCCCGGGGGAGGGAACGTTTTACATATCCGGCGGCGGCTGTTCCCGCCCGTTCCCCTTCGGCGCTGACAAAGTCCACCAGGTCATGGACATGGACCACGTTTCCGCAGGCAAAAATGCCGGGGACGGAGGTCTCCATGGTATCGTATACCACCGCTCCGCCGGTCCGGGGATCTATGCGTATGCCCGCCCGGCGGCTGAGTTCGTTTTCGGGGATGAGCCCCACCGACAGCAGTATGGTATCGCAGTCGAAGCTCATCTCTGTTCCCTGAACAGGGATGCGGTTTTCATCAACCTGGGAAACAACCACCTGTTCTACCCGCCGCCGGCCTTTTATTTCCGTGATGGTATGGGAAAGATAGAGGGGAATATTATAATCATGCAGGCACTGGACGATGTTCCGGTTAAGTCCCCCGGAATAGGGCAGGATCTCAACGCAGGCGGATACCTCCGCCCCTTCCAGGACCATCCGCCGGGCCATGATAAGGCCAATATCGCCGCTGCCCAGGATCACCGCCTTTTTCCCCACCATAAAGCCTTCCATGTTGATGTATCGCTGGGCGGTGCCGGCGGTAAAGATCCCCGCAGGACGGCTGCCGGGAATAGCGATGGCCCCCCGGGTGCGTTCCCGGCAGCCCATGGCCAGGATGACGCTTTCGGCTTCCAGTATCCGGTAACCTTCTGCTTTGCTTACCATGTGGACCCTTCGATCCGCCCCTACATCCAGTACCATGGTATCCGTTTTGTATTCGATGGTGGTCCCCCGCAGTTGCCCGATAAAACAGGCGGCATATTCGGGGCCGGTTAATTCCTTTTTAAAATAATGGAGGCCAAAACCATTGTGTATACACTGATTGAGGATACCCCCCAGTTCTTTATCCCGTTCTACGATAAGGATCTTCCGCAGCCCCTCCCGGTATGCTCCCAGGGCCGCCCCAAGACCCGCGGGGCCGCCGCCGGCAATTATCAATTCATACCGCATAGGATACCTCTTCTTTTACCCTGCCGGGGCTCCCGGTTTTACCGGTCAAAATAAAGGTGCCCCTTGTATCTTGCGTTATTTCGGCGGGGTCCACATTAAAATGATCCGCCAGCAGCTCCATGATCCGGGGGCCGCAAAAACCGCCCTGACAACGGCCCATGCCGGGATTGCACCGCCGTTTTACCGCGTCTAAGGTCCGGGGCGGAATCGGAGCGCCCAGGGCGTCCAGGACTTCTCCTTCGGTCACCGTTTCACAGCGGCAGAGGACCTGCCCATAGGCGGGATTGCTTTTTATCAGCGCCGCCTTTTCCCCGGGGGATAGTTCGGCAAAGCGGACCCGCCGGCGGGTATCGATGAATGTCTCTTTCGGTTCCCCGCCCAGGCCCCGGCCCCGGAGCAGCTCCAGGGCTAAAAGCGCTATTGCCGGAGCCGCCGAAAGTCCGGGGGATTTTATCCCCGCAAGATCAAAGAAACCCGGAGCGCCCTGGGCTTCCCGGACAATAAAGTCCTTTTCGTCCGCCACGGCCCGGATGCCGGAAAAATTTCGTATCCCGGCCTGGAGCTTTAAGCCGGGCAGGGATCGGCGGGCCGCCGCTGCCACCTCCGCCAGCCCTTTGGCGGTGGTGGCGGTATCCTCTTTATCCTGGGGATCTTCGCTGTTAGGACCAACCAGCAGGTTCCCATGGACCGTGGGGGCCGCCAGAATCCCCTTGCCTGTTACGGAGGGACATTGAAAGATTATATGATTAACCTGGTCCCCTTCGCTCTTGTCCAGGATATAATATTCCCCCCGTTTGGGAAGAATGGTAAATGCCGGGGGAGCGGCCATGTTATGAATCCGGTCGCTATGGACCCCCGCGGCGTTGATAATGAACCTGGTTTCAAAGACCCCCTGATCGGTCGTTATCCGCCAATGGGGTCCCGCGGGGCTGATGGTTTTAACTTCGTTGTTAAGGTACAGTTCCACCCCATTTCGCAGGGCGGTCTCGATCAGGGCCAGGGCATATTCCCAGGGGCTTACAATCATGGCTTCCGGTGCAAGCAGCGCGCCGCATACCTTGCCGCTCAGATTCGGTTCCAGGGTACGGACCTGGGGCCCTGTTAATAGCTCCATGGCAGGCACGCCGTTGCGGATTCCCCGGTCATATAATTGACGGAGATGCCGCTGATCCTCATCAGAAAAAGCAAGCACCAGGGAACCGCATTGCCGGTGGGGTACATCCAGTTTTTTGCAGAGTTCCGCCGCCAGGCGGCGGCCCTCCACATTCGACCTTGCCATTAAGGTTCCCGGCTCAGGATCGTATCCCGCATGGATAATGGCGCTATTAGCCTTGGTAACGCCGGCGGCTACATCGTTTTCCTTGTCCAGGACCGCTATAGAAAGACGGTACTTCGATAATTCATAAGCCGCCGCCGCCCCGACAATTCCACACCCGATGATTACCACATCTAACACAAGGGCCTCCAAATTAACCGCCCCGCCGCAGAGCCTCCCCGCGCAAGCGGGTTCTTGGGAATTAAACCAGCCCGCGAATAAAAAAAAGAGCACAACAAAATACCCTTCCGGCATTTTGCTGTGCTCTTAATCTCTTCAGCAAATTGGAAATTCAAGAAACTATTCGCAGTAAGGTCCGCTGCCCCGTTGCTCTGCGGCGGGATAGCTCTTATTTAAAGAATACTATTATTAATAAGAGATTGCAAGGGGGTTTTTGGGAATTTTTTGAGGTATTAAGCGAATGAAG
>JAISOR010000077.1 GCA_031275535.1 Treponema sp.
GGGGAATGGAAAATCTTATCTACTTAATTTATTATTTTTAGGTTGTTTTGCCGGATTCTTTCAATATGTCCCCAAGGATGTATAATCTTATAAAAAAACAGTAAAATTTCTCTATGTAATAATTATTTCTTGCGGTATCGCTATTCCTGTGGTTAAATATTCTCTATGAGGAAAAAACTGCGGACCGTAAAGGGCCAGGTGATACTCTTGATGGTGCTTTTTGCCCTTATTATCACCCTGCTGGTTTTGGCATTCAGCTTTTATATGATGTATACCTCTCAGCGCAGGACTACGGTGCAGTCCACGGAATTTAATCTACAGCTTGTAGCCAGTATTATTGAACAGGACCTGCGGGACCTTGCCACCCTGGGAAAATGGTGCGGGCAGAACGATCAGATAGTTAATTATCTTTTGACCGATTACCGGAATGCCGCCCACAATATGGACGCCTATTACCGTATGCAGGAGGAGTACTTTAACAACCGGGCGGGCCAGTATGTCCGGCGGCTTATTGTTTTTGATCTGCCCGCGGGTTCATCCCCGGGGCCCGGCCATTCGGGGGAGGGCCTTCCGGATGGGGAGGGGTATCCGCCGGCGCGAAAAATTTTGCAGGTGGGGAATTTAGCCGGTACCTCGGTCCCGGTTACCATCTATAATGTGAACAAAATATTCGATACCGGGGTAAGCGCCAATGCCGCCTGGCAGGCCCCTGTGCCGGATCCCTTTATTTTATCAAAAGAACCGGATAATCCTGATTTTCTGGTGATCCCCTTTGTCTGCCCCGCCTATAACCCCAGCGAAGGGATCGAGATAGGTACGGTGTTTCTGGCGGCGACCACCAAAATAGTGACCGATAAATTGCAGTGGTACAAACTCCCGGAAAATCCCGAACTGTATATAAGCATGGCGGATCGTTATTACCGTATTGAGGATACCCGGATGATTCCGGCAGATTTTCCCTATGAGGCCATCCGCCGCAATACCCGGGACCCCGTAAGCAGCAATACCACCGCCCTCCTGGTTCGGGACCGGGAAGGCAAAAGCCGCACCCTGGTCAGCTATCCCCTGCGGGATGGAATCGCCTTAATCCAGGTACTGTCTAATATTCATTTCTTTCCCCAGGAGGGCGGATGGCCGGGGCTCGTGGCCGGTTTGTGTATCCTCATCCTTATCCTCGCCCTGATTATCACCCTGAACCTGGACCGGAACATAAGCCGTCCCGTGGCGCAGCTTAGAAAGAAGATAGACGCCATAAGCCGGGGGGATTTTTCTTCCGACCCGGATATTGAATCGGATAACGAACTTGGTCAGGTTGGGCAGGGGGTTAACCGTATGGCCCAGGAGATTACCCTCCTTCTTGATAAACGGATAAGCGACGAAAAAAACAAGCGGGACCTTGAATACCGGATGCTCCAGAGCCAAATTAACCCCCACTTTCTCTATAATACCCTTAATTCAATTAAATGGATGGCCACCATTCAGAATGCCGCCGGTATTGCCGAAATGACCACCTCCCTGTCCCGCTTATTGCAGACCATGTCCAAGGATATACGGAAGGTCGTACCCCTGGGGGATGAACTGGCCCTGCTGGATGATTATCTTATTATCCAGAAATACCGGTACGGCGGTTCCGTGTCGCTGGTAAAAGAGACTGAGGATGAGGAACTGTTGAAGACCCCTATTCCCCGTTTTACCCTGCAACCCCTGGTGGAAAATGCCATCTTTCATGGCATAGAACCCAAGGGCAGCGGAACCATACGGGTAGATACGGTTCGGAGCAATAATGACGTACTGGTACACATTCGTGATGACGGGGTGGGAATAAAGGCCGAAACTATTACGAAGATATATACCGCCAGGCAGGACGGGTCCGGCATGCTGCGGGAACTGGGGGTGCATAATGTGGATGAACGGCTCCGGTATGCCTTTGGCGAAGGCTACGGTCTTTCCATACTCAGCGAGGAAGGGCAGTACACGGAAGTAACCATCAGGCTGCCCGGCGATTCTCCCCAGGGGATTGGCGGGGGCGGATGATGACTAACAGCTTATTGCGCCTCGGGGGGGGCCATGCACGAAATGCGGCAAAGCGCTAGACTCCTCATCGCCGATGACGAGCCCCTGGTATGTGTGGGTCTCCGGTCCATGCTGAAGTGGGAGGACTACGGCATTGAAGTCGTGGGGACCGCCCGGAACGGACAGCAGGCGTCGGAAATGATAGAAAGCCTTAAACCCGATATAGTCATTACCGATATAAAGATGCCCCTTAAAACCGGCCTTGAACTGGCGGAGGAATGCGCCGCTAAATACGGGAAACTCCCCCTGTTTATCATTCTTACCAGCTTTGAGGAATTTGAATTTGTCCGCCGGGCCTTAGGGGTGCAGGCGGTGGATTATCTGGTAAAGCTGGAACTTACCCCGGATTCCCTGGCCGCTTCCATCTCCAAGGCCCTTTCAATGCTGGAGCGTATCCGCCGGGAAAATCTTGCTTCCGGGGGATCCAAGTGGGGAAACATCCAGGGCCTGCGGGAAAAATTTTTCCTGCGGCTTTACAATAACCTATTCGAAAGCGGGGAACAGTACCTCGCACAGAAAAAAGAGCTGGGGCTCGACTTCTCCGGCTCCGCTTATGCGGTGGCGATTGGAGAACTGGAGGGCCCGGGAACCAATATCCCCCGGGATGAAAAATTACTGGCCCTGTATACCAGCAGCGTCCGAATGATCCGGGAGACCCTGGAAAAAGCCCATCCCTGTTATGTTACCGCCCTCGATTCCCGGTATTTCACCATTACCTTTTGTTTTAAGGAACTCGATCCTCCTGCCCTGCGGAAACTGCTGGAAGAGGAACTGTGGAAAACTATAACGATGGTATATAATTATTTTAATGTTTTTGTCCGGATGGCCGCGGGAACGGTGGTGGAGGATCCCCTCCATCTGGACGAAAGTTACCTTTCCGCCCGCCGGGCCCTGCGGGAAACCTCCCGGGAGAATCTTCTGCGGTTCTTTGAAAAAAGGCCCCAAGCCATGGACGAAGAATTTGCCTTTTCCAGGGTCCGGCCGGCCATACGCCGGGCCTTTGAGGAACTGGACACCAATGCCCTGTATGAGGTCCTTACCCAAATAACGGAGCATTTTGATAACCGGCCGGATCTTCGGGTAGAGGCTATGGACGCGGCCTGCAATATTTTATACATGGCCATTTCCCTGCTGCCGGAAGGGGAACAGACGGTAGAACGGATCTTTCACGGAGAGCCCGAGGGCTACCGCCTTATCTACCGGATGCACTCCACCGAGGCCATTATTGAGTGGCTTTTAAAACTCCGGGACGGCTGCTGTGGGCAGCTTCTGTCTCAAAGGCAGAATTACAAACAACAGGTGATCGCTAATGTGCAGGACTATATCCGGCATAATCCGGGGAAGCGCCTATCCCTCCATGAGGTTGCGGCGGTTTTTAATTTTAGCCCCAATTATTTAAGCCAGCTTTTTACCAAATACGGCGGGGAAGGTTTTGTGGAATACATCACCGGGGTACGGATCGCCGCGGCAAAGGAAATGCTTATCCGGGGCGAAGGGCCTATTTATGAGATCGCCGAAAAGCTCGGGTACGAGAGCGCTTTTTATTTTAGCAAGGTCTTTAAAAAAGTAACGGGAATTTCCCCCAGGGAATTTCTGCACAAACTAGACGGAAAATGATCCCCCTTTTGGGGGAAGGCCAAAGCCGTTGCAAATGAAAATTGAGGGATAAAAATGACAGATCAATACCGGAAGTGGTTCGGTGAAAAACGGGGAAGGCTGGCGGCCGCCGTCCATGCCCTTGTTTTTCCCCCCCATCCCTTGATATAATATAAGCCCCAAAGGAGTGCCGGGCGTCTTGAAAATATCTCATAATCGTTTTTATGTTGGGTTGACGTTTCTCCTTTTCCTTGCCGCGGGTTTTACCATCCCGGGCTGTGAGTTCTTCAGCAACTCCATGGTGGATTACTTTTTGGACAATACCGGGACTGTAGAAGTAACGGGGATTAGCGGAAAGACCCAATACGCCCGGATGGCCAACGGGATCATCTTTATTCCCCCATCCGATGATATTACGATAATTGACGTGGCCCTTTCTAATCCCCGGAATTTTACGATCCGGCAGGAGATCCGGGGCGTACCCCCGGGAAAGAACATTAGCGCCCGGCAGACCGGACCAACGGGAATTGAGGTGGCTATTGCGGGGGCGGTTTTGGGTGATGAATACGATCTTACCCTGGCCATGCAGAGCCCCGACGGTCTCCGGGATTTTGAGCCCTATCCCCTAAAAATACAATGTGTATCCTTTGAAACTGCCCTTTTGGACTGTTGGGTGGATGACGAACATCCGCTCCTTAACTCTGGCGGCAGCTCCTTTATGGTGAAGGTCCCCTACTCCACGGAGACCATTGACCTGGGAGGGACAACTCTGGATTCGGGCGCAAGGCTTGTCATTAAAGATGTTTCGGGGACGGTCCTGGCAGAGGCGCTCCATAGGGCAGAAGCCGCGGCGCAGCCCCTTAACCCGGGGGATAACATTTTTTATTTCGAGGTAATCTCCCCCAGTACAAGCGTCAAGTCCTATACCATTACTGTGTCCCGGGGGCTGAGTCCTTCCGAAAAGGCAATCACGGCCTTTGCTATTACCGGACCGGTAAGCGCCGCGGGAATTGTTGCCGAGGCTGCCCATGCTATAACCGTAAGCGTGCCCTACGGGACTGCGGTAACGGCCATGACCGCCGCGGTGAGCCATACGGGGGTTTCTATCGACCCTGATCCGGCGGCGGCAACAGACTACAGCGCCCCCGTAACGTACACGGTACGGGCCGCGGACGGTACGACCCAGACATATACGGTAACGGTGACCGTATCCTCAAGCTACGACAAGGAGATCACGGCCTTTGCTATTACCGGACCGGTAAGCGCTGGGGGAACCGTTGACGAGGACGCCCGCACCATAACCGTAAGCGTGCCCTACGGGACTGCGGTAACGGCCATGACCG
>JAISOR010000083.1 GCA_031275535.1 Treponema sp.
AGTGGAAGTACTTTAAGACCTTCTCCCTATACATGGAACCCATGCTCTGGTTTACCTCTTCGGATGTGGAGGACGCCGAAAAGTTCGTCTTCCGTGTCGGCCTGGGATTCAGGGTAGGAATTTTCTAGGAGGCCTTTTCCGGGAGAAATTTTAGTTTAACAGCCGGCGAATTCCAGACCGACCTTGAACATAGTGGTCAGGGCGGTCTGGCGTTCCAGGGCGCTTAATCCCTTGCCGGTAATATTGGAATCCGAACAGGTCAGAATGGTCAGGGCCCTTTTCCCCAGATAGGCGGCATTGCAGTACAGGGCATAGGACTCCATGTCCGTCCCCGCGCAGCCCAGGCGGGCCCATTTCTTCCAGCCCTCATCGCCTTCGGCGCTGTACACGGAAAACAGATCCGAGGAAAACACGTTCCCCACAAAGAAGCGGGCCCCCAGGGCCCTGGCCGCGGCCACTCCCTTTTCCAGGAGGCCAAAATCGGCGCAGGCCGAAAAGGTTCCCTCCAGATGATACTGGTGGGCATAGTTGGAGTTGGTGGAAGAGGCCATGGCAAAGAGCAGGTCCCCCGGTTCCAGTTCCGGGACAAGCCCCCCGCAGGTCCCGATGCGGATAATGTTCTCCACCCCGTAATGGGCAAAGAGCTCATAAGAATAGATGCCCATGCTGGGGGCGCCCATCCCGGAGCCCATCACCGAAACCGGCCTGCCCCCATAGGTTCCGGTAAAGCCCAGCATATTCCGCACCTGGGTAAATTCCCGGGGCCCCTCCAGATAGGTCTCGGCCATATACCGGGCTCGCAGGGGGTCCCCGGGCATAAGCACCGTCCTGGCAATGTCCCCGGGTTTCCCATCATTATGGGGGGTCCCCTCATCGGGGCCGTAGAAATCCTCCATACCGCCCCCTAACTTCTGCCCTTGTCATAGGGCTGGCCGGAAGCCCGGGGGGCATAATCCTTGCCGCTAAAGAGGATCAGGGTTACCAGGGTGATGATATAGGGCAGGGTATTAAAAAATTCCGGGGGAAGGAAGTTCAAGGACCGGATGTTGACGATATACACCGCCAGGGCCGAGGAGGTTCCAAAGAGGAGGGATGAACCCAGGATCCCCAGGGGAAGCCAGCGCCCAAAGGAGACCGCGGCCAGGGCGATAAAGCCCTTTCCGTTAATGGTGCTGACCGTATACTGGATGGTCTGGGTCAGTACCAGGCAGCCCCCCGCCAGGCCCGCCAGCAGGCCGGAGATTAACACCGCCATATACCGGACCTTTATGACGTTGATCCCCGCGGAGGCCACCGCCTGGGGATGTTCCCCGCAGGCCCTAAGCCGCAGACCCCAGGGCCTCTTGTAGAGCATAAACCAGGCCAGGATAAGGAGGATCAGGGCTATCCAGGCGGTGGGATAAATACCGCCTATGCCGGGCATCATCCCCAACCTAAAGGGCTGGGTCCGTTCCTGCCGGAAGATGATCTGGGACACAAAGACCGTAACCCCCGTGGCCAGAAGGTTTATCCCCGTCCCGGAGACCACCTGATCCGCCCGCAGGGTTATGGACGCAAAGGCATGGATAAGGGAAAAGAGCCCTCCCCCCAGGGCCGCAAAAAGAAGGGCCAGGGGTATGGAAAAAGCCAGGGAGCCTTCCATGAGTACATGGGCGGTGGCGGCGGTCATGGCCCCTATGGACATGAGCCCCTCCAGGGCAATGTTCACCACCCCTGCCCGCTCGCAGATCATCCCGCCAATGGCGGCAATTAATATGGGAGCCACGATCATCAATATTGAGGGAATCATATTAACCAGGGTTTGAAAAAATCCCGTCATTCTGTGGTCCTCCCTTTTCGCGCCTTTTCTTTCATCTGCCACTCCATAATAATCCCTACCGCTCCCCGGAGGGATATAAAGACCACCACCAGGCCCAGGATAATCGAGGTAATCTCCTTGGGGATCTGCCGGGACTGCATCAGGGGCTGGGCGGATTTTAACATGCCAAAGAGCAGCCCCGAAATGGCGGTGCCCCAGGCGGTACTGTTTCCCACCAGGGCCACGGCGATGCCGTCGAAGCCGTAACCGTCCTGGCCCGCCAGGACCCGGCCGTAGGAAAAGGCCCCCAGGGAAACGATGGCCCCCGCCAGGCCCGCAAACGCGCCGGAGATGGCCATAGAGGTGGTAACGCTCCGGTTTACGTTGATTCCCCCGTATCTGGCCGCGTCCTTGTTAAGGCCCGTGGCCCGCAGGGCATAACCCAGCCTGGTCTTTCCCATGACAATCCAGAAGAAGAGGATGGCGATGATGGTTAGATAGAGGCCGTAATTAAGCCGGGAACCATTGGTCAGCCTTTCCAGGAGGGGGCTCGAAAGCCGGGCCGTGTCGGGAAAGTTGGGGGTCCGGTAGGTATTGCTGCCGGGAATCCCCATGGTAAGGAAGCGGGACACATAGAGGGCGATGTAGTTCATCATGATGGTGGCCACCACCTCGGACACGCTGAACCGGGCCTTTAAAAACCCGACGATTCCGCCCCAGATCGCCCCCGCGGCCAGGGCCGCCAGCACCGCCAGGATCCAATGCAGGACCGGCACGGGGGGGCCGTAGATTGCCATAAACTGGGCCGCGGTTAAGCCTACGATGTACTGCCCTTCGGCGCCGATATTGAAAATACCGGTCCGGGAGGCAAAGGCCATGGAAAAACCGCAGAGGATAAGGGGCATGGACATGACCAGCCATTCTCCTATATACCGGACATTCCAGACCCCCCGGCGCAGATCCCAGCCTGTCAGGACCTGGACAATGGCCGAGTACATCCCTCCGGGGTCCCTGCCCACCATAATAACCAGCCCGGTGGCCACTAAAAAGCCCAGCAGCACCACCGCCGCCGAAACCAGGGCGTCGGACCCGGTAAATACCTCCAGGATCCGTTCCCGGATCCTGGAATTCCGCGATTTTTCAGCCATTTACCGCTCCTTTGGCCGCGGCCGCGGAAGCCGAACTTCCGCCGGAGACCCCCGCCATCATGGCGCCACGGCGCCGTTCATCGGCCTCTTCCGCCGGAACAATCCCCACCACCGAACCCTTGGAAACCGCGGCAATGCGGTCGCAGAGGTTGAGGATCTCGTCCAACTCAAAGGATACCAGCAGCACCGCCCTGCCCTTGTCCCGCTCTTCCACAATCCGCCGGTGGATGTATTCAATGGCCCCCACGTCAAGACCCCTGGTGGGCTGGGACACGATCAGCAGTTCGGGGGAAAGGTTTATCTCCCTGGCGATGACCACCTTCTGCTGGTTCCCCCCGGACATGGCCTTGGCAAGGGTGGACGCGCCGTTTCCGGCCCGGATGTCGAATTCGTCTATTAATTTTTCCGCATGCTTTACAATAACGGGGAACTGCAAAAATCCCAAAGGGCTGGAATAGGGCCTCTTCCGGTAATCCTTGAGGATGACGTTTTCATCCACCCGGAAGTCCAGCACCAGGCCGTGCTTATGCCGATCTTCGGGGACGAGCCCAATGCCGTTCTCGTTCCGGCTGTGGATGCTTTCCCGGGAAATATCCTTTCCCTTTAGGAAGATCCGCCCGGATTTAACCGGCAGGAGCCCGCAAATAGCGGAGACCAATTCCGACTGGCCGTTGCCGTCCACCCCGGCGACCCCGACCACTTCCCCGGCCCGCACGTCCAGGGAAAGCCCCCGGACCGCCGGAACTCCCTTGGAGCCGATGACCGTTAAATTCTCAATCCGCAGGATCGTATCCCCCGGCCGCGCCGGTTTCTTGTCTATCCGGAAACTGACCACCCGGCCTACCATCATTTCCGCCAGCTCGTTTTCGCCGGTATCCGCAACCTTAACGGTGCCGATGTATTTTCCCCGCCGCAAAACGGTACACCGGTCCGCGGCGGCCTTAATTTCCTTCAATTTGTGGGTAATCAACACGATGGTCTTCCCCTCCGCCCGGAGGCGGTTGAAGATCGCCAAAAGTTCATCAATTTCCTGGGGGGTCAATACGGCGGTAGGTTCATCGAATATCAGGATGTCCGCGTTCCGGTAGAGGATCTTGAGGATCTCTACCCGCTGCTGCATCCCCACGGTAATGTTTTCGATCCGCGCCCGGGGGTCCACCGCCAGGCCGTAGGTCTCCGAAAGTTCCGCCACCCGGCGTTCCGCGGTCCGCAGATCCAGGTTCCCCAGCTTATTGTGGGGCTCCAGCCCCAGGACGATGTTCTCGGTTACCGTAAAATTATGCACCAGCTTAAAATGCTGATGGACCATGCCTATCCGCAGGGCGGTGGCGTCGTTGGGATTGTGGATGCTGACTTCCCGGCCCCGGATCTTGATGATCCCCCCGTCGGGCTCATAGAGGCCAAAGAGGATGGACATGAGGGTCGATTTTCCGGCGCCGTTTTCCCCCAACAGGGCGTGAATCTCCCCCTGGTCCACTTCAAGGCGTATTTTATCGTTGGCGATAATCCCCGGAAACACCTTGGTAATATCAATCATCTCGATAGCGGGCTGAGCCATAAGACCCCCTTTTAAAAAAACCGGCCTCCGGAAACGCGCCGCGGCGCGCCCCCGGGACCGGGTATCGTTAATTATCCATAGCCTTCAAATCCTGGGGAAATCCGGGAAGCTGTTTTGCCTCCGCATGGGTAGGGGCGATTTTGATCTGGCCGGCAATGATCCGGGCCTTGACCGCCTCAACCTGGCTGACAATGTCCGCCGTCATGGCGGAATTGGTGGTAGAATACCCCACGCCGTCGGCCTTCATGTCCAGGGTAATCACCTCTCCCCGGAACGTACCGTTCTTTACCGCATTAAGGCCGTAGAGGGTGCCGGTTTCCACCCGCTTTAACATGGAGGTAAGCACCGCCGATTCGGTGGCGTTGTAGAGCCCCTCATCATGCTGATCCGAATCTACCCCAATGGCCCATACATTCCGGCCCTGGCTCCGGTATTCCTTGGCCTGGGCAATGGAGCCGCCCCCGCTGGCCCCGGCGGCGGAATAAATGACGTATACGCCGGAATCGTACCAGTTCTTGGCCTGGGCCTTCGCCAGGTCGGGGTTCCCCCAGTCGTTGACATAGTAGTCCACGATCTGGGCGTCGGGGATTACCGAAAGCACCCCCTGGACATAGCCAACCTCAAACTTGGTGATGGTGGCCCCGGGAATTCCGCCGATAAACCCGAACCGGGGATTGCTAATGCCGTCGGCCTGGGCTTTTAAGGCCGCCGCTACCCCTACCAGGTAGGAGCCTTCATGTTCGGCGAATACCACATTCAGCACATTGGGAAGGAGGACCCAATCCACGTCGATGATCATGTACTTTTGATCGGGGTTCTGCTGGGCTACTTCCCCCAGGGCATCCGCAAAGGTAAAGCCGGTGGTAACAATAAGATCGTACTGTTCATCCGTGGTCTGCCGGATATTCGGAATATACATATCCTGGGTCTGGGCGGTTATCACGTCATAGGCGGTTCCCCGCTGCCGGGCGTTATCCCAGGTATCGCCGTAGAACTGCAAAATCCCCCGCCATGCCGCGGCATTAAAGGACTTGTCGTCTATACCGGTCGCATCGGTCAAAAGCCGGACCGTTACCGCCGGGGCGCCGGACGCCGCCGGGGAGTCGCTTTGCTGCTTTTTACAGGTGATGAACAGGAAAGACCCTCCGATCACCGCCGCCAAAGCCGCCACTACTAAAAACCTTTTCATTATAATTCCTCCTGAAAATTAAAACGCCAAGAATGCATTTTTTATTTTCTCAATTATAACGCTCTTTATAGAGAAGATCAAGGAAATAGGCATGGATTCCAGGGCAAAAGCATTTACCGCTTATCCGGGATATATTACAGGAAATTCACCGGTACGGTGAGGAAATTCCTTGGGGTCCTGGCGGCTGTCAAAGCCATAGGGGACCCCCCAGAGGGTCCCCCCTATGGCTTTGACACCGCCACCCCACCAGGTTTTTCTCCACCGTACCGGTGCATTTCTCCGGGGTATCCCGGATAGATGGCAAAAAATTGCCCGGGCGTTCCTTATATGGGGGGAAGAGACGGTTCCCCGCTTAATCCGGGCACCGAAAACCCACACTCTACTCTCTCTTCCTCGCCGCCTTTACTCGTTAGGCCGCCCTCGACCCACCTCACTCTTCACACTTTCTTCATTCTTCATTCTTCCTTCAAATGTAGAATTACTGAATTCAGGACTACCGTTTGTACTTGAGGGTCTCCAGGGTAGAGTCCCCCCGGACAACCTCGAACCACAGTTCCCGGCCGGCCTTTTCCCGCAATATCTTATAGAAGGTTTTGAGGTCCCCCAGGGCTTCCCCATTGATGGCGGTGATCCGGTCCCCCCGCTGGAGACCCACCACCGAGGCGGGACTTTTATCAATAACCTGGGCCACATAGAGGCCCCGGGCGTTTTTGTCCAGCTTCAGGCTCTCCCTAAGGGAATCGGTAAGGGGCGTCGCGTAAACCCCGGGCCAGAGCTTGCTGTTCTCCGCGGCTACCTCGTTGTTCCGGGCTTCGATGCGGACCTGCAGATCCTGGGAAGCGCCGTCCCGGAATACCGTAAAGGCGGCCCGCTCACCGGGCTTCAGGTCCCCCACGGCCAGCATCAGGGGATTCACCCCCCGCATTTCCCTGCCGTTTATGTGGGTAATAAAGTCGCCCGGCTGTATCCCCCCCTTGTCCGCGGGGGAACCCAGGAACACCTGGGAAGCCAGGGCGCCCCGCTTGCCCTCAATACCCAGGGCCTGGGCGGTATCCCTGTCGGGGTCCAGAAGGGAAACCCCCAGCCAGCCGTAACTTATTTCCCCGGAATTGATAAACTCATCGATGGAACGTTTGGCGTTGTTTATGGGGATGGCAAAACCCAGGCCCACGGAGCCGCCCCCGGAGTTATTGCTGGCTATCCAGGTGTTGATCCCGATAACCTCTCCCCGGATATTCACCAGGGCGCCCCCGGAATTCCCCTGGTTAATGGAAGCATCGGTCTGAATAAAATCGTTGATATTATTCGCCGGGCCCCCGGTACGCCCCACGGCGCTGACGATCCCCATGGTCAGGGTAGAGATGAGGCCCATGGGATTTCCCACGGCAATGGCCCAATCCCCCACCCGGACGGCATCGGAGTCCCCCAATACCGCCAGGGGAAAGGAATCGGAGGTTTTAAAGGATACCAGGGCCAGATCCTTCCGCTCATCCTTCCCCACTAATTCCGCGGGGTATTCCTTCCCCTCATTGGTGGCCACCGATATTTCATTGGCGTCCGTTACCACATGGTTATTGGTCAGTACATAATAGGTATCCCGGTCCTGCCGGACGATGATCCCCGAACCAAGCCCCTGGGACCGGTATTCCCGTTCCTGGCCGCCGTTGCCATCCTGGGGGCCAAAGAAGAATTCCCAGGGTATGCCGTTAAAATTGGGGATCTGCTGCCGCCGGATGGAAACGGTTTTAAGCTCCACCACCGAGGGCAAAACCTTGTCCGCCACCGCGTTCATGGCGGTCTGGAGCCCCTCGGCCACCGCCAGGGCGTCGGCGGGAATGACGACGGCGTTCTCCTGCGCCTGGGCGGTCTTTCCCGATGGGGGGGTAGAACATGAAAAAGAGAGGAACGCCAGGGAAAATCCAAATATAACTCCAATCAGCACAAGATTGAAGATAAAGAATTTCTTTGATGACAATTTTTGAACGAGATCCATACCGATTACTCCTGAAAATAAAAATGGCAATATTACAAGTTTTATAGAGGCCTCATAGTATATAATATTTTTTTATCCCAATAGTTACAGCCCTTCTTCGGTTAAAATCTCCGTATGATCGCTAAATATGGCGATGGTATGTTCCCAATGGGCGGAAAGCTTCCTGTCTGCGGTAACCACGGTCCAGCCGTCGTCCAGGATTTCCACATCCCCGGTGCCCAGGTTGATCATGGGCTCTATGGCGATCACGAGGCCCCCGGTCATCCGGGGATTGGGGCCATGGGGACTGTTGGGAACCTGGGGGTCCTCGTGCAGGGCAAGGCCGACCCCATGGCCGCAAAACTGGTGTACGACCCCGTAATTATGGGAAAGGGCATGGCCGCTTACCGCCCGGGCAATCTGGAGCAGCCGGTCCCCGGCTTTGGCGGCGGCGATCCCCTTATAGAGACATTCCCGGGTTACCCTGTTAAGGGCGTGGGCGGCCTCGCTCACCTTCCCCACCTCCACGGTCACCGCCTGATCGCTGATAAAGCCCCCCAGGTCAATGCCGCAGTCCAGGGAAACCAGATCCCCCGGGGCAATCTTCCGCCGGGAGGGAATGCCGTGGATGACCTCATCATTGATAGAAACGCAGAGGGCCGCCGGAAAGGGATTCGACTTTGACCCCTGGCCCAGAAAAACCGGCTGCCCCCCGGCCTTCTTTATCCAGGTCCGGACCCATTTATCCAGGTCTATGGTCTCCACCCCGGCCTTTACCTGGGGTATCAATTCCCTATACATGGCGCCCAGCAGGCGGCAGGATTTTCGAATCCCCTCGATCTGTTTCTCATTCTTTAAGCGTATCATATTCCTGTCTCCTATATCCCGCCCGCCGCAGCTTCCCTAGGAGCCTGTTGCACTTGTGGATTTTTTGCATAGATATGCAAAAAATCCTCGATTATGGGGCTCCGCGAACCTTTGGTTCGAATGCAGTTTGCATGGTATAAAAATTCACGAAAGTGAATTTTTATACGATTTTGCGCTGAAGCGCAACAAACTGCTAGACATTCAACTTCCGCCGGAGCCGGACGGCCTTAGCCAGGGCGGGGTCCCGCTTCAGCGCTTCCTGGAACACCCCCCGGGCGGCCCGCAGATCCCCCAGATGGACCAGGGTTTCGGCCATGGAACGCATCCACCGGGCCTCGTCCTTGGGGGAAAAACCCAGGCCCAGAAGAATTTCCATGCACTCCACATAGGTTACGGCATCCACCGAGGATTTAAGTTTAAGCCGGACGAGCTCCTTCAAAAACATTTCCAGCTCTTCCATAAAATGACGGAAATAGGGCCGCCGCTGTTCCTCCCGGATCAGATTTACCAGCAGCACGAAGGACTCATAATAGGACTGCCGCTTATTCAGTTCCTCCGCCAGGATAAAGGCGCAGTCCATCCAATCCTCCCTGTCCAGGTACTGCTCCAGGGGAAAATCCAGGCCCCCCCGGGCCCGCCACAGGCTTATGGCCTCCTCTTCTTCCAGGTGGAGGAGATCGAAAAAGATAAGTTTGGCCTGGCTTTCGGGATCATCCGGCTGTTCCCGGAGAAAGGTCCGGTAATCAAAATGATACTTTTTTATAAACCGCTCATAGGCCCGGTCGTATGTATAACGCCGTTCCTGGTCGGATAAAACCTCATACGCGGCAAGCAGCTTCCGCATCTCCCCTTCGGCGGCGCTGCCGGCAATATCGGGATGCAGCTGTTTGGCCCGATCCCGAAAGGCCTTCTTAATATCCCCCGGAGAGGCGGACTGATTTATACCCAGAAGGCTGTAATAATTTTCCAATTGTATCCCGCATAGAGGGCGTCATGCGCCGATACGTTTTCCCAGGGACTCCGCCTGGGAAACGGAGAGGATTATATCGCTCCAGTTGATATACATCCCCTCTTTTTCCATTACCTTCATAAGATTGGTCAGGGCCTTGGAGGTAAAGGGGCCGGTCTTGCGGAGGAAGGCGGCGCTTTTCTTTCCCTGGAGGCTTCCCGCGGCGGACAGCACCTTGGGGAGTGCCTGGGGGATTTTACCTCCCAGGAGGGACGCCGCCTCGGCGGCCACCGCAATATACTCGTATCCGGGAAGGCGGAGGCCGTCGCTGGTCCAGGCGTCTATAACATCCACCCGGTGTCCCATGGATTCCATCCCCTTTGCCAGGGCGGACACATAATCGGGAATATCCCTTCTTTGGGCCGGTACACTGATTATGGCTATACGCAATCTCTCTTCCCCCTTTCCCGCTTAGGCCCCTAGGCCTGCTTGTATATTTGATCTATGTTGGGTTCCTTAACTAAAAACACGGAACACTTGGCGTTTACCATGATTTCCCGGTGGGCATGGGAAATAATATCCCTGGCGCTCCGCTCCTTTTCCCAGCCCCCCAGAACGATGAGATCCGCTTTTTTTTCATCCGCCACACTCAGGATCTCCGTATATATGGCCCCCCGGCGGATCTCCCGTTCAATCCTAACCCCCTTAACCCGGGCCAGCTCCTCCACAAAGGAAAGATACCGCTCCCCATTGGCCTCCAGGCTCTTCTCGTATTCCTGGCTTTCTTCCTGGATAAAGATCTTACTCAGGGTGAGCTGCCGTATGGTTGCGGTATCCACCACATACGCCGCGGAAAGACGGCACCGGTAGAGTTTTGCCATTACTATGGCATACTTCGCCGCCAATATAGAAGCGTCAGTGCCGGAGATGGCGACAACAATATTGGAAAATAGTGGCTTGATCATTCCTTCCCCTTGGATCTTGCGTCGAACCAGGGGTTCGCAGCAATTCCTTTCCTTTTTAAAAGCTTGCTTGAAAAAAAGGCCTCCCGATCCTTCTCTTCCAGGGCCGCTTCAATATACTTTTTCGTCTCCCTGGCGGCGGGAATAACCATCTTTTCGAGGGCATTCACCCGCCGCTGGGTCTTACGAACCTCCCGGGCAAGGCGCCAGGCTATGGTCCTGACCGCCGCCAGTTCGGTAAGTATCTTGAGCAACTCAAAGAATTCTAACACAGTTTCATCACATTCCGCAAATGAATTCGCAGGAGAATACTTTAATTCCACCCCGGGAAGCTGTACTTCCAGGCTGGGGAGGTTCATTCCCGCGGTAAAAACACGTTTTTCCCGCAGATCAAAGCGGTACTTGATGTTTTGGGAAAGGCGATCCGCCCGTTCCCGGCCTACGACGATAAGCATCCTTTTAAGGCAGGGATAGGCGGTTTCCAGGCGGTGATCCAGATCCCGCTCCAGGAGTTTTACCTGTTCCACCTTCTGCATAAGCTCCATTACCAGAATTTCCCGTTTCTGCTCCAGGAGATCGTACCCTTCCTCCGCGGTGGCCAGCCGTTCCTTGACCCGCATCAGATTGCTTTTTGTGGGGGCGGTGGATTCTCCGGCCATGGCCTACCATCCTCCCGGGAACCGGCCTAAGAGGGGGTCCATGTATTTTTCAATATACTTTTTGTTGATCCGCAGGAGCTCCTCCCGGGGCAGGTGGGAAAGCACGGTCCAGCCCAAATCCAGGGTCTGATCTACGCTGCGGTTCTCCGTTTCTCCCTGGCAGAGAAAGTCCTGTTCGAACTTTTCCCCAAATTTAAGGTAGAGCTTATCCCCTTCGGAAAGTTCCTCTTCCCCGATAATCGAAGCCAGGTTGCGGACCGCCTTTACCTTGGAATAGGCGGCAAAGAGCTGGCTGGACAGGTCCTTGTGGTCCTCCCGGGTCATTCCCGGGCCAATGCCGTCCTTCATCAGCCGGGAAAGGCTGGGAAGCCCCGCCACGGGAGGATAGACCCCCCGCTGGGTAAGTTCCCGGTCCAGGACGATCTGCCCCTCGGTGATATATCCCGAAAGATCGGGGATGGGGTGGCTTATATCATCATTAGGCATGGTGAGGATGGGTATCTGGGTGATAGACCCCGAGGACCCGCTGATCTTCCCCGCCCGTTCATACAGGGCCGCCAGATCGGAGTATAGATACCCCGGATAGCCCTTACGGCTGGGGACCTCCCCCCGAATGGAGGAAACCTCCCGGAGGGCCTCGCAGTAGTTGGTCATATCGGTCATCACCACCAGGACATGCATGTCTTTTTCATAGGCCAGATACTCCGCCGCGGTAAGGGCGCAGCGGGGGGCCACCAGCCGTTCCAGGGAGGGGGCGTCCGCCAGGGACAGGAAAACCACCACCTTGGCCAATACGCCGGTCCGCTCAAAGTCGTCCAGGAAGAACCGGGCCACATCGTACTTAACCCCCATGGCGCAGAAAACCACCACAAAGGATTCCCCGGAATCGCCCAGGATCTTAGCCTGCCGCACGATCTGGGCGGCAAGCCGGTTATGGGGAAGGCCGCTGCCGGAAAAAATGGGCAGTTTCTGGCCCCGGATAAGGGTGTTCATGCCGTCGATGGCGGAAATGCCGGTCTGGATAAAATCCCGGGGATAGGTCCGGGCGTATGGGTTGATGGGAAGGCCGTTGACATCCAGACAGGTGGAAGAAAATATCTCCCCGTATCCGTCGACCGGTTCCCCCAGGCCGTTGAAGATCCGGCCCAAAAGACCGGCGCCGACCCGCAGTTCCATGGGCCTTCCCAGGAACTCCACCCGGCTGTCGTCGGCGGAAAGACCCGTATTGCTGCCGAAGATCTGGATGGCGGTCCAGTCCTCGCTCATATCCACCACCCGGCCCAGGCGGCGTCCCTCGTCCCGGTCGTAAACCGCCACCACCTCGTTAAAGCCGACGTTTTTATTCCGTTCGGTAATCACCACCGGCCCTTCAATCCGGGAAAGGCGGCGGTATTCAACTCCCCTCATCTATACCCTCCCCTGCGGTCATAGGACCTCCTTGGTACGGTAACTCCGTTCCAGTTCTTCCAGGGCCTGACGCATCCCCCGCTCAAAGCCGTTCAACCCCGCGTCATCGCCGTTCTGTATCTCGCCCTTGAGCCGGGAAAGCCGTTCCCGGACGGAAAAGCCGTCCTCCCCCTCCAGGCTCGTGATCTTAATGAGGGGGGCCCCCAATTTAATACAGACCTGGGAACGGACGTAGAATTCCATGATAAGCTCCAGCAGCCGCACCTGTTTTGCGGGGACGCAGTACATATCCACCTCATCAAAGGAATTCTGCTGGAGGAAGCCGTCTTTGATGATCTCCGCGGTGATGAGGATAAGCCGCTGGTCATCGGGCAGGGCGTCGGGGCCGATGAGGCGGACGATCTCCGCCAGGCGCTGTTCTTTTTTCAGAAGATCCAGGCTGTCCTGGCGGACCTTGGCCCAGGCGGGATTCACCCGTTCCCACCAGACCTTTACCTCTTCGGCGTATTCGGAGTAGCTGTCTATCCAGCTGATGGCGGGGTAATGCCGGGCATTGGCCAGATCCCGGTCCAGGGCCCAAAAGCAGCGGATAAAGCGCTTGGTATGCTGGGTCACGGGTTCGGAAAAATCCCCCCCCGGGGGTGATACGGCCCCGATGATGGAAACCGATCCCTCCGGGCCGGAAAAAGTCCTGACCCGGCCCGCCCGCTCGTAGAATTCCGCCAGCCTCGTGGGAAGATAGGCGGGGAAGCCCTCCTCGGCGGGCATTTCCTCCATGCGGCCCGATAACTCCCGGAGGGCCTCGGCCCAGCGGCTGGTGGAATCCGCCATGATGGCCACATGGTAGCCCATGTCCCGGTAAAACTCCGCCAGGGTTACGCCGGTGTATATAGAGACCTCCCGGGCGGCCACGGGCATATTGGAGGTATTGGCAATGAGGATGGTCCGCTCCATGAGGGAGCGCCCGGTCCGGGGATCCGTTAGTTCCGGGAATTCCGTGAGTACATCGGTCATCTCGTTTCCCCGTTCCCCGCAGCCGATGTAGATGATCACATCCGCATCGCACCATTTAGCCACCGCATGTTGGGTCATGGTCTTGCCGGTGCCGAAACCGCCGGGGATGGCCGCGGTCCCCCCCTTGGAAAGGGGGAAAAAGACATCGATAACCCGCTGGCCCGTTACCAGGGGTTGATCCGGGGAGAGCCGCTCCGCGCTGGGCCGGGGGAGGCGGACAGGCCACCACTGGGAAAGGGGTATCTCTTCCCCCCGGTCTGTCCGGGCCACCGGAAGGTCGCAGGTGTATTCCCCCCCGGGGACCAGGCCGGTAATCCGCCCGCCCCGGGTATTGGGGGGAACCATGATTTTACAGGTAATGCTTTCGGTTTCTTTGACGGTCCCCAGAACAAGGCCCGGCGCCGCGTCCACGGCTTCCCCCGCGGCCAGGCGGGCCGCCAATCCGGGGTCAGGAACAAAGGGCCAGGGCTTTGCGGTATCCAGAGGCTCCCCCCTGCTGCCGGGGGCCATAAAGGCCCCGCTTTGCTTAAAGAGGAATTCCAGGGGGCGCTGTATGCCGTCATAGATGGTGCCGATCAGCCCCGGCCCCAGCCTGGCCGACAGGGGCCGCCCGGTGGAAGAGGCCGCGGCGCCTATCATCAGGCCCGTATCATCCTCATAGACCTGGATAACCGCCTCACCCCCTTCCAGCCGGACTATCTCCCCGATGATCCGTTTTTCCCCTACCTCGACCACGTCAAAAAGACCGGCGCCCCCAAGACCGGCGGCCCGGATAATGGGTCCCGATATGCGCCTGACCTGTCCCTTAGTCATCAAAGGCCCCCTCTTTACCCAGCAGGGCGGCGGCCAGTTCGGCCCGCTTGTCCAGCAAAAGGTCCTCCGCCAGCCTGTCTACCGAAGCGGTGATCCGCACGTCCGGGGTATCCACCACGATGGCGGGCAGGACGCCGGGCAGCTTATGGAAGGAATAATCCGGGGCCATGGTCCATGCGGCCCGGGGAAAAACCTTTTTCAGCATCAGTTCCAACTCGGACCCGGTAAGGGCGCGGCAGGCCGCCTGAAAAGAGGGGGAGAGCGCTTCCCCCGCGCGTTTGGCGAGTTCCGCTTCCAGGAGGGAGAGGAGCTTTTCCCGGGGAAGGGAAAGGAGATAGGCATCCATGGCGGAACGCAGCAGGCCCTCAACCTTTTCCGAACGCACCCGCCGCTTGTCCAGGGGAAGGCGGGCCATAATCTCCTCCCTGGTTTTTTCCCTGCGGCCGGCGTATTTTTGCCGGATCTTGGTCAGGGCCCGCTGGAGCTTCTTTTCCCAGGATGCCTCCGCGGAGGCGATGGTCTCATCCGCGGTTTTGAGGATCCGCTGGGCCTTTTTCCGGGCATCCTCCAGGATCTCCTTGTCCAATACTTCGGTTGATTGCAGTTCTTCCATAACGTTTCCTATACCCGTATGCCGATGGCTTCCCTGATGGAATCCACCAGGGTCTTGCGGCCTTCCAGCCTGCCCATGGTCCCGGGGATCTCCACCACCAGGGGATAGCGGCCCGAAAGCTGCCACCGGGTCAGCTCATCCCCCAGCCAATCGGCGGCCTCCTCGGTCAGGATCAGGACCCGGCAGTCCCCCGCCCCCGGCAGGGCCGAGGGCAGTACCACCCCGGCGCTTTCATCCCGGCCCTGGGTGATCCCGCGGAACGCCGCCTGGGCCTCTTCGGCGCCGGAGACCGCCCTTCCGTCAACGCCGGCAAAACGGAAGGCGGTAACCAGTTCGGCGTCCCCGATAAAGTAATAATCCACGGGTTTTAGAATATCATAATGAGCAGGGCCACCAGGAAGCCCCAGAGGCAGATCCCCTCCGCCAGGCCGGCATAGGGCAGGGCCTTTCCGGAAAGCTCAGGATTCTCGCTCATGGCTCCCATGGCCGCGGAACCGATCTGGCCCACCGCAAGCCCCCCGGCAATACAGGAGATGCCCACCGCCAGGGCGGCGGCAAAATACTCCCAGACCGAGGTCCCCCCGGCGGCCGCCGCGGCGGACGCCCCGGCCGCGGCCTCGGTCTCCGCCTCCTGGGCAAAAACCGGCAAGGCCAGGGCGCACAAGGCCAGGGCCAGCAACAAAATTCGACGCTTCATGACTTAACCTCCCTGCGAAACCGGAAGGGAGAAAATTCCACCCCCGTTTCGGTAAAAAACTTACTGAAAAATTCGTAATATTGAAGACGCACCACCTGAATGGCAACGATCATTCCTTCCAAAAGTATGATTACCCCATTGCCAAAGATCATAACGATGAGGGAGAATACCGGCCCCACCGCTAAATTGCCGACCATTTCGGAAAGGGTAAACACGATAAACGAAAGCACCGCATGGGACAGGGCAAAGGCCCCGACCCGCAGAAAACTGACGGTATTGGATATATAGGTTGAAGCGGTTTCAAGGATTTCCACAAAACCTTCCATAACAAACACCAGGAGCCCGTGTTCCAGCACCGGCCGCTCCCCGGAGACGAAGCGCCATACCGCGGGGCCAAAGAAGATACACCCCAGGGGGAAAAGAAGCCCCAGCATATCGAACCAGGCAAAACGGCCCCCCGCCAGGAGCCGCACCGCAAGAAAAATAGCATACCAGAAGAACAGGATCCCCGCTAAGCCGGTTTTTGAAAAAAGGGCCCTCTCGTATCTTTTAAGAACCCATTGGTTTATGATATTGACCAGCAGGCCCACGGAGTTGAGCAGTACCCCCACGGCGATGGTAAAGCCAAAGAAGTAAAAGAGTTTGGTGATGCTGCCCTTTTCGGGCATAAGATGGAGGATCCGCTCCACCGGATGGCCGGTAAGAAAACCCGTGAGGGCCCTGGTGGGACCGGTGAGGAGTTTCTCGTTGGTAAAGACCTCCCCGTTTAAGAGTCCCATGAACATGGAGGATATGCCCACCGCTATCAGAGGGACCGAGAAATGCCGGAACCCCGCCAGGGTCTTGATACTCCGCTTTCCCGTCAGGATCCCCGCCAAGAGAAGCACCAAACCCTGGCCCACATCGCCGAACATGATGCCAAAGAGGATGGTAAAGGAGAGGGCCACAAAAACGGTAGGATCGATGGTACCGTACAGGGGGGCTCCGTAGGAGAAGACCACCCCCTCGAAGCCCTTTACAAAGGAACCATGTTCCAGGGAAACCGGAACCTTCTCTTTTCCATCCTTTACCCCCGGCAGTTCCTCGGGGTTAAAGGCCCGCACCGCCACCCTGCCCTGGGTCCGGGCTTCCAGGGCCGATACCAGGTCCTCCACCAGATCCGCCGGCACCCAGCCCGAAAGGACATAGACGCTTTTAGTGGCTACCAGCTTTCCCTTGAGCTGTTCCACAATGGCGGCCATAAGGCAGGAGGCGGTCAAAGCCTTAAGCTCCGGCCCGTATTCATCCCTAAGCAGGGCCTTATCCCTGGCAATTTTTTCCAGTTCCTGTTCCGCCCCCTTAAGCCGGGTCTCCAGGCCGGAGAGGAGTTCCGCGGGAACGCCCTTATACCCCTCGGGGATGGCAATGGGAATAAAGGATTGTTTTTTAAGTTCCGAATCCAGGGCAAAACGCCCCTTTCGGGAAGCCGCGGCCAATACCCGGTCCCCGCCGTCCAGGGGAACAATCACCGCCCGGTCCGCCAGGGTCTCCTGCATCTCCGCCTGTCTTTTGGGATCCAAATGGCCCACCCTGAGGGTTAAATAGGAGAGCTGATCCAGGTCGGAAAAGGGGGCGTTGAGGTTTGCGAAGGCCGTGGCCTCATTAAGGGCCTCCTCGACCTTCTGTTTCTCCGCCGCGGTTTCATTTTCCCGCTTGCTTAAAAGGGCGATACTGGAACAAATTTTATCGATTAGGATGTCCTCGGTTTCCCCCGGCAGCCGGCTCGACTCTTCCGGCTCCCGGGGAAGCTCAAGGCCAAGGTAGGCGGCCCCCTGCTTTACCTTTTCAAGGTTCTCCCTGATATGCTTTAGATCGGCCTCGTCCAGGGCATGGACGGAATTCGCCCCCGGAGCGGCGTCGCCGGTTTCTTCGGAAAAATGCATCACCCCCCGGCGGCCCAGGAATTCGATGACCCCGTCCACATCCCGGTCAAGCACGGTTAACTCGATCTGTTTCATCTTCCGGGGGCGTATCATGGCGCTACCTCCAGCAGGGCAAAAATATCTCCCGCAGGCATACCAAGACCGAGTCCCTCGGCAACGCTGGTAAGGAGATCCTCCTCAAACTGCTTCAGCTTAATAAAGCAGGTCACCGTATCCAGGGAAAAGGGCCTCCGCCGAAAAGAGACCCGGGCCAGGCGGTAGAGGTACTCCGACGCGGCGTTCTGGAAACACCGGGGGTCCACGGTCCAGGATTCTCCGGGCCGGGCGGGGTTCAGGAACCCCGCCCGTTTCCAGGAGGCCCAGTCGGAGGGGTTGTCCAGGGCCAGGGAAAGGGAAGAGAGGGCGTCGGCGGCCAGGGCCCCCTGGGATTCTATAAGCACCAGCCGTTCCCGGATCTCCTGGGGGGACATGCCGTAATAGGTCCGCAGCCGCAAAGCCCAGGCGGCGTTCCGCAGGGATATTTCCTCGGAGAGGAGCTTCTCAGCCGTCTTCCGGTCGTTCCGGGGGAGGGAAAGGAGGGACCCCCAAAGGCTGGTATAGTACTGCCGGTCCAGCCTGGTCTGCAAAAGCCCCTGATCCCCGCCGGAAGAGGCCGGGTTTTGCAGATCTTCCTTGAGCAGCCAGTCGAATTCGGTGTCCCGGAGCATGGCCTTGATATCGGGGTAGGCTTCAACCCTAAGGGTCCGAAACCGGCCGATGTCCGTAAAAACCGGGGCCTTAGGCTCCCCCGCGGCCAGGGCGTTGATAAGGTTCTTGATATCCCCATATTCATAACTCCGCAGGAGCCGGACCAGAAATTCCGGGGGCCTGGCAAAGGAATCGATGATGGTGACTATCTGCTTTGCGGTCCGGCCGATGATGCGCCGTTCAAGGTCCACCAGCAATTCCCGCTCCGGAAGATCCCGGGCATTCAGGGAAAAGACCAGCCGATCCAGTTCGGAGAGCCTGCTGAGGGCGCCAAGCTGTAAAATTCTCTTTCCCACAAAGGATCTTCCGATAATCCCGCAGGCCTTGGCATAGACATACGCCCGTTCCCCAGATCCAGGCATCCTCTTATTCCTTTAAAAACAGACTTTCAACAAGTCCAAAGAAGTCATCGGTATGTACCGGCATGGACCCCAGGCTTTCCCGGTAAGCGTCAAGCTGCTCTTTATACTCAAGCCTTACCGCCGTAATTTCTTTTTCGTACCCAGCGTCCAGTTCCTCCACTTCCCGGCTATAGCGTTCATCGTAACGGGAACGGTTCTTCTTTTCGTTCTCCGCTATCCGGCGATCCGCCTCTGCCTGGGCGTCATCCACCAAAGCCGAAGCCTTGGCTTCAACTTCCAATAAATGCCGCAGTACATCCTGTTCGTCCATGGGAACCTACTGTTAATTTAAGGTGATGAGAATATCCTCATATTTTTTTATAACGCCGCAGGCGCCCTGGGCATCCTTCTGGGCCGCTAAATCCGTGTAAAACTGGGGATTCGCCAAAAGTTCGGCCAGGCGCTGCAAAACCCGGAGGTGCTGCTCCGAATCCTTTTGCGGGGCCAGGAGCATAAACAAAAGATAGACCGGATTCCCGTCCAGGGCCTCATAATCAATCCCCTTCTTGGAAATGCCCAATATGCCGTAGATCTTATCGACCGCATTGGTTTTTCCGTGGGGAATGGCAATACCCATTTGGATCCCCGTGGACATCTTGATTTCCCGTTCCCTAAGGGCATCAAGGATCTCTTCCCGGCTGTTTGATTTAGTTATCTGGCAGAAATGGTCCACTAATTCTTCAAAAACCTCATCCTTATCTTCCGCCTCTAAACCGACTTTTATAAATTCGGGCGAAAAAATTTCATACAGAAACATTACAACCTACCCCCGGATATTGTTTACTCGGCATTTGTTTCCGCGCCCGTTTCCGCTTCCGTTTCTATTTCCGCCCCTATGGAAGGCTGCCCCTCGGGGGCTGCGGGGGCTTCAAGGACTTCGGGGGCCGCCGGGGCCTCCTCCTGCCACCAGTCGCTGCTTGCCTCGGGAGAAAGCTGGCGTCCCGCGGCTTCCACGCCGGTGCCGCCGGGGGTCCGGTTGATCAGGGCAAGGCCGAGGCTCAGAACCAAAAAAATCGCCCCCAACAGGGAGGTAGCCCGGGTGAGTACATTGCCGGAACGGGAGCCAAAGGCGGAGGAACTGCCGCCGGCAAAAATACCGCCCAGGCTGTCCCCCTCTTCATTCTGAATCAGGACCAGCAAAATAAGCAAAATCGCCGCAATAACAAAAAAAATCAACAACAGAATACTGAGTACACCCATTAATAACTCCGTAAAAAATATACTCTATTCTACTGGATGGGAAAGACTTATGCAATACACCGTATGAAAGGCCGGGCAAAAGCATTTACTCCCTATCCGGGATACTCTAAATGAAGACATACCGGTATGGTGAGAGAATTACTTGGGGTCCTGGCGGCTGTCAAAGCCATAGGGGACCCCCCATAGGGTCCCCCCAATGGCTTTGACACCGGACCTTGGTCCGATGCCACCCCACCAGGGTTTTTCTCCACCGTACCGGTGCGTTTCTTCGAAGGTATCCCGGATATACACAAGAATTGCCCGGTCTTTACTTATATGGGGGGAAGAGACGGTTCCTCGCATAATAGGG
>JAISOR010000170.1 GCA_031275535.1 Treponema sp.
AACAAGAATGCTTTGTGTTTCTTCATTTTGAAAAATCTTCCTTCGCTTAAAATTCCCGCCCACAAGGGCGGGTCGCCGTCAATTTTCAAAAAAACCTTATATTTCTTGAAAATTTGTACGGTAATAGCGATCATAAATTATTTATAATGTACGTGTCAAGTGTCTCTACTTCTTTAAAAGAGACACCTATAGAATACAAAACATGGATTTGGACCAACTTTTTGTCCACAATGTAAGGAAATGGCGTAAAAATAGGGGGTTTTCCCAAAAATCACTAGCGGAACGGTGCAACGCGGCCCATTCCTATATCAGGCAAATTGAAAGCGGGAGCGGAAAGCCCTCTTTCGCCTTTATCGGGAAGCTCGCCAATGCTCTGGGCGTTGAAGCCTACCAGCTTTTTTATGACGAGACGGCAGAAGGGAGCGAAAAATCTTTGCAAATGGATCATATAGAATCAATAAAAACGGATTTCCTTGAAAAGATGGCCCATGAATTTGATACTGTTGTTGACAAGCTGAAAAAGTAAGCTTTGCTCCCGCATATCCCTTGTTTCACTTGGTAATATCACGTTCCTCTTTCCGTGTGTATATGGTTGATTGGACAGTGGCACAGGTTTGATGTGAGGCTTATCCTGCCATATCTATGGAGATTCCTGCCCTACACAATCTTGAAACAGACCGCTCCGGGGTATATGATAGCCTATACTGATAAAGGAGTCCAATTTCATGGCTAAGTATCCCTTTGAGAGCATTGAACCGAAATGGCAGAAGTACTGGGAGAACCATAAAACCTTCCGGGCCCTGGAGGATCCCTCCTTTCCCAAGGAAAAGCGCCGGTATGTGCTGGATATGTTCCCCTATCCCTCCGCCCAGGGCCTGCATGTGGGGCATCCCGAGGGTTATACCGCCACGGATATCTATTGCCGGTACCTCCGAATGAAGGGGTACAACGTACTTCATCCCATGGGCTTTGACGCCTTTGGGCTTCCGGCGGAAAATTACGCCATCAAGACCGGGACCCATCCGGCGGTGACCACCGCCGCGAATATCGAAAAATTCCGGACCCAGATCAAGGCCCTGGGTTTTTCCTACGACTGGGACCGGGAAGTGGATACCTCCAACGCGGAATACTACAAGTGGACCCAGTGGATCTTCCTTAAACTCTTCGAAAAGGGCCTGGCCTATGAGGCGGAGAGCCCTATCAACTGGTGTCCCTCCTGCAAGACCGGGCTGGCCAACGAGGAAGTGAAGGACGGGGTCTGTGAACGCTGCGGAACCAAAACGACCCGGAAGCGGATCCGCCAGTGGATCCTGCGGATCACCGCCTATGCCGAGCGGCTCCTGGCGGATCTGGAGGGCCTCGATTGGCCCGAGCCGGTAAAACTTATGCAGCGGAACTGGATAGGCCGTTCCGAGGGGGCCAACGCGGTTTTCAAAATCGACGGCCATGCGGGCGGGAATGAAAAGCCCCAAGGACTTTCCATAGAGATATACACCACCCGGCCGGATACCCTCTTTGGGGCGACCTACATGGTCCTGGCCCCGGAACACCCCCTGGTGGAGCGGATCACCACTGCGGAACAGAAGGCCGCGGTGGCCGCATACCTGGAGGCGGCGGCCAAGAAGAGCGATCTGGAACGGACCGATCTGGCCAAGGATAAGACCGGGGTTTTTTCCGGGGCCTATGCCATTAACCCCGTGAACGACGCCAGGATCCCCATCTGGATCGCCGATTATGTGCTTATATCCTACGGAACCGGCGCCATTATGGCGGTCCCCGCCCATGATGAACGGGACTGGGATTTTGCCAAGGCCTTTAATCTGCCGATCATTCAGGTGGTTTCGCCCTCGCCGCCGGGCGGCGGCCCGGCAGATTCCCCGGAGGAACCCGCCGAATGTACCACCGCGGAGGGCTGGGCGGTGAATTCCGGCCAATTCAACGGGCTCCCCACCGCGGAGGCCATGGAGCGGATCACCCGCTGGCTTGAGGAGCGGGGCATCGGGAAACGGGCGGTGAACTATAAACTGCGGGACTGGATCTTCAGCCGCCAGCGCTATTGGGGGGAGCCCATCCCCATTGTCCACTGTGAAAAATGCGGCATCGTGCCCCTGCCGGAAACGGAGCTGCCCCTGACCCTTCCGGAGGTTCAGTCCTATAAGCCCACGGGCACCGGCGAGTCCCCCCTGGCCCTTATCCATGAATGGACCGACACCCGCTGCCCCAAATGCGGCGGCAAGGCCCGGCGGGAAACCAATACCATGCCCCAGTGGGCCGGTTCCTGCTGGTATTATCTGCGCTACCTGGACCCCAAAAACACCGGGGCCTTTGCGGCGAAGGAAAAGATCGATTACTGGGCCCCGGTGGACCTCTACGTGGGGGGCACGGAACACGCGGTGCTTCACCTGCTCTACAGCCGTTTCTGGCATAAGGTCCTCTATGATCTGGGTTTGGTGAATACCCCCGAACCCTTTCAGCGCCTGGTAAACCAGGGCATGATCCTGGGGGAGGACAATCAGAAGATGAGCAAGAGCCGGGGGAACGTGATAAACCCCGACGAGATCATACAGAATTACGGCGCCGACGCCATGCGGGTCTACGAGATGTTCATGGGCCCCCTGGAGGTGAGCAAGCCCTGGATCACCGCGGGCCTGGTGGGGGTCTCCCGTTTCCTGGAACGGCTCTGGGCCCTGGGCGAAAAACCCCTGGCCGGTGAGGATGCTCCGGCAGAGGCCGGCCTGGTCCGGCTCCTGCATAAGACCATCAAGAAGGTTTCTTCCGATACCGCCGGCCTCAACTTCAATACCGCCATCAGCCAGATGATGATCTATTCCACTGAACTGGCGAAATTAAAGGAGCTTCCCCGGAAACTCTGGGAACCCCTGGTCATTATGATAGGGGCCTATGCGCCCCATCTGGGGGAGGAACTCTGGGAAAAACTGGGCCATACCGAATCGGTATCCAAATGCCCCTGGCCCGTATACGACGAATCCCTTGCCGCCGATGAGGAGCTTACCATTGTGGTACAGGTGAACGGCAAGATCCGGGATAAGTTCACCGTTGCGGCGGGGACCGGCAGGGAGGAACTGGAGCGGAGCGCCCGGACCCTGCCGGGGATCCTCCGGTGGCTCGAAGGGCAGACCCTGGTCAAGGTTATCACCGTGCCCGATAAGCTGGTGAATTTCGTGATCCGTTAGCCGGGCCCCGGCGCGGCCGCGCTCCTAAACCATGGCGGACCGCCGTTCCCGGACCGCCTGTAATGTTTCCCGCAGGTCCTTATCCGCCCCCTGGCGGATAAGGTGTTTTAGCGTATCCAGGCTTCCCTCGAACTGTTCAATCCGTTCCAGCAGCTTCTCCCGGTTTTCCAGGAACAACTCGGTCCACATGGGGGCGTTGAGCATGGCGATCCGGGTCAGGTCCTCAAAGCTGCCCCCCCCAAACCGGGTAATCCCCGGATCGCCCTCGCAGTGGATGAGCGCCGCGGCGATAACATGGCAGAGCTGGCTGGTAAAGGCGATCTTCCGGTCGTGTTCCTCCGCGGTAGTTTCCACGATCCGGCCAAACCCCATCCGGTAAATCAGGTCCTTGAGGAAGCGCAGGTTTTCCGGCCTGTTCCGTGTAAGGGGGGTAAGGATATAGTTTTTTCCGTTAAACTTACAGTCCCCCGCGTGGGCCAGGCCCCCCTTCTCGCTGCCCGCCATGGGGTGGCCGGGGATAAAGTCCAGGTCCTCTCGCAGGGTCTTTTCCATGGCCGTGACAATGCTCCCCTTAATTCCCGCAATGTCGGTGATGAGGGTCCCGGGCCGGAAGGCCCCCATCCGCTGTTCCATAAAATGGAGCAGGGTCGAGGGATTAAGGCAGAGGAATACCAGGTCGCAGCGCTCCAGCATCGGTTCCGGGGAACTAAAGCCCTGGTCGATGATCCCCCGGGCCATGGCCGCGTCCAGGGTTTCCCGGTCAATGTCGCAGCCCAGGATCCGTCCCCGCCGGCCCCGGCCCGCCCCGGCAGGGCCGGTTTCCGTCTTGCCGGGCTTCGCCGGGCCCTCCGGGTGGCCGATGATGCTCCCGGCCCCCTCGGTTTCGATGGAACCGACGGTTCTGATAGAACCGAGGGCCATGGCGATGGCGCCGCCCATGAGCCCCAGGCCCAGGATCCCCACGGTGCAGTCTTCAATGGGTTTCACAGGAACTCCTCCCCAGGGCCCGGCCCTCAAGGGCCGCGTATTTTTCCAGCGCCCCCATCAAAACGCTGAATTCGCCGGGGGTGATGGACTGTTCCCCGTCGCAGAGGGCCGCTTCGGGGTTGTTGTGGACCTCCAGGATAAGGCCGTCCGCCCCGGCGGCGATGGCGGCCTTGGCCATGGAGGGAACCATCCAGGCAAGGCCCGTGGCGTGGCTGGGATCCACAATCACCGGCAGGTGGCTCTGCCGTTTCAGGATGGGGACCGCGCTCAGGTCCAGGGTATTCCGGGCAAAGGTGTCAAAGGTGCGGATCCCCCGTTCACAGAGGATGATCCGGTCGTTCCCCCCGGCCATGAGGTATTCCGCGGCCATGAGCAGCTCCGTCACCGTGGAGGCCAGGCCCCGTTTGAGCAGTATGGGTTTGCGGCAATGGCTCAGTTCTTTAAGGAGGGTGAAATTCTGCATATTCCTGGCCCCCACCTGGATAATGTCCACATCATCAAAAAGTTCAAGCTGATGAATGGCCATGAGTTCGGTGACGATGGGGAGCCCGGTCTCCTTCTTCGCCGCCAGGAGCAGATCCAGGCCCTCGCATCCCAGGCCCTGGAAACTGTAGGGGCTGGTCCGGGGCTTAAAGGCCCCGCCCCGCAGAAAGTCCGCCCCCGCCTCTTTTACCGATTGCGCAATCGAGAGGATCTGTTCCCTGGTCTCCACCGAACAGGGCCCGGCGATGATCCCCAGATGCCCCCCGCCGATATGCCGGACCTCCCCGTCCGGTCCGGGGATATCCAGCCGGGTGTCCTCGGGATGAAAGGCCCGGTTCGCCCGTTTATAGGGCTCCTGGACCCGGAGAACCTTTTCCACCAGGTGGTGGGCCTGCAGGGTCTCTTCGTTAATCCCCGAGGTGTCTCCTATAAGGCCCAGCACCGTCTGGGAGGCCCCCTGGGAGGTATGGACCCCCAGGCCCCGTTTTTCCAGCAGGGCGATAAAGCCCCGCAGCTCCTCCGGCGGGGTTCCCCGCTTCATGGCGATAATCATGATACGCTCCTCCATAAATTTCTTAGGGCATAAAAAAAGGGAGACCCCAACGGAGTCTCCCTGAATGTTCAGGCTTTGACGGTCTTCTCAGACTTTCAATCTGATCGACACAGACTCCGGAGGGGACGAGGATTGATAATAATAGTAATACCCTACAAAGCCTTTCATGCCGTGAATTCCTTTAAAAGGAACTATAGAGAAAACGGAAATTAGTGTCAATAGTCCTGCGGATAAATCCAGCAATTCCGAATTTGAACGAAAAAATGGCCCGGACAGAACATCAGAAAGCGGCCACGCTTGCCCCTACGGGGCTTCGGTCAAGTGTCCGCTTTGAGATAACCCGTCCGGGCCGTCTTGTCTTTCTCCAATCGTGGAATTGCCGGTTTTTATAAGGAATTTAATCATGAACCCCGCAAACAAATCCGGGGATCTGTTCGTGGGGTTATTTTAAACTGAGAAATACCGGCCCCGCGCCCCGCCATAGGGCAGGGCGTGAAGGCCTTGGTTTATTGCCCGGATTCTTACTAGCGAGTCAATATTATTTCCGGGGCTTCATCATCCATCATACCGGCAGGCAGCAATACTTTTGTCCCGTCCTGATTTATCTGTACTCCCTCCATACCACTCAGGCTTAAAGGAATCGGACCTTGTGTCCAGGTTTCGATTAAAGAATTGCCTTCAATCACGGCACTTGAATCAAATTCCTTATAAAACTCCAACAGCTCCGTTATTTTCGAACCGGAGAAGGTCGAAATACTACGCACGTTTATAGTCTGCTGGCCCTCTGCAATGGTCGTAGTTATTTCAATACTGCCCGTTATGCTGATGGCGCTTGGGTCTATGCCGGCAAGGCTAAGCATGCCCGCTATAAAAGATCCTTCCTCGTCCTCATCAAGTACTTGCTTAAGGGTTTGGGTGCCATTGCTATACGATCCCTTCCACGTCCCCCCCAATTGATCCAATTGAGCTTGCTCGGTAATCTCAGTCCAGACATCCGCTTCATCATCACTACAAGCGGCAAGCAAACCGAATGTCAGCGCCAGGACCAACATTCCCACCAAAAGATACCATCTGTTCTTCATACAATACTCCGATTCGCGGGGTTCTGCGTTGCAAAACTCCCTATTATGTGCATACCCAACGGGTATGGCTTTCCGCCAAAGACGGATTAAACCCACAGAGAGAATATGCGCTTAAAACACCGCGCCGCGTTCTGTGCCCCTTGGGCCTTAGAAAGAGACGGATCTGTAGAGAAATATAAATATATGGAAAGTATGTATCTGTTAGTAAACCATGTATGGGGGGGGGGGGGGGGGGGTAATTATATATTATAAAAGAAATAAAATGCGTTGTCGGGATGCGCCGGGTCATGGGGAGCCATTAAGGAAACAGTGGAACGGAACGCCCGATCATCCTTTTGCATGGGGAGATTATAGATCGAAGACAAGCCAAGTACAAGCCGACCGTGAATTTTGCACATCAATTTTATTAAAGAAACGCCCATGGGCCAGGCACTAAAGATGCCTGAGCAGTTCCCGGAAACGGGGCGGCAGGGGGGTCCTGAAGGTCCTGGGCTCCCCGGCCCCCGGCAGGGTGAGGGAAAGGAGCTTCGCATGGAGCATGAGGCTTGCCCCCGGAAAGAAGGGATCCGGGGAACCGTAGATGGGGTCCCCCAGGATGGGGCAATCCAGGTGGCGCAGGTGTACCCTAAGCTGGTGGGTCCGGCCGGTTTTGGGCCGGAGGAGGAGGAGGGAATAGTTTCCCCAGGAACGGATGACCCGGTAAGCGGTGACGGCGATTTTTCCCTTTTCGGAGGATACGGCAAAACGCTTGCGGTCCCGGCGGTCCCGGCTTATCCGGGTTTCAATAATGCCCCGGCTGTCTTTTAAGGAGCCCCGGATAAGGGCGGCGTAGGTCTTCCGGACCTTCCGGGCCTTGAACTGATCCGCCAGGAAGGCCAGGGCCCCCTCATCGTAGGCGGCGATAATTACCCCGGAGGTGTCCTTGTCCAGGCGGTGGACGATGCCGGGGCGGAGCCCCTCTCCCCCGCCCCCCCGCAGGAGCCTCCGGTATAAAAGGGCGTTAGCCAGGGTCCCGGCGGGGTTGCCCGCGCCGGGATGCACCACCATGCCCTGGGCCTTATTGATCACCACCACCCTATCATCTTCATAGAGGATCTCCAGGGGTATATCTTCGGGGATCAGATCTACAGGCTCCGGGGGGGCCCAGCAGAGTTCAAGGGCGTCCCCGCCCTTTACCGGCCGGGACAGCTTGACCGGTTTTCCGTTGAGCCGTACTTCCAGGGCCCTGGTTTTAAGCTGTGAACGGGTAAGGAGTTTAAGATGTTCCGCCACATACCGGTCAAGCCGGAATCCCCGGGGAATGTCTTCTTCCACCGCGCCGGAATAGGAGGGCATCAGGAACCTCCGGCCCGGACTTCGTCTTCCTCTGCCGGCGCCTCGGGCTGGGGGGGCTCCTCTTCCTCGGGCCAGGGCCGCCGTATAATGATGGGATCCCCTGCGGGTATCTGCTGGGCCTGCCGCTCCGCCTTGTTTCTCTTATACCGGACGATAAGGTAATCCGCCAGGGATATCAAAACGGACCCCGCCGCCGCTATCCCCAGGGTTATAAAATGCTGGTCCGTGGTCATGTCAATAGACCCCGCGGTTTTTAGCGGCCAGGGGGCATACCGTCTGTCCCAGTCATGGGCGGCGGATCGGTAGAGATCCATGCCAAGGCTGGCGAAAAAAACAGTAAAGGGAAAGGAGCCAAAGGCCACGATTTCGGCCCGCCTAAGGTCCTTAGCCCAGAGGGGAAAATCGCTGGTATCAAACTGGGTGGCGGGCAGGTTTGAAATAGAATTGGCCACCGTGGATGATGTTTGTCCGTATACCGCCATACCCGTACAGCTAAGGAGTAAAACAAGGCCGATATATCGCTTTATTTTGATCATGTCTTCCTTTCCCCGAACAGGGCGGTGCCTATCCGTACCAGGCTTGACCCCTCTTCTATGGCGATCTCAAAATCATTGGACATACCCATGGAAAGACAGGTCCAATCGCAGTCCGGGAACCGGGCCTCCAGTTTATCCCTGGCCGCTGCCAGGGAACGGAAGGAAGCCCTGATGGTTTTTTCATCCTCCGTATAGGGCGCCATGGTCATAAGGCCCCGGATTTCGAGGTTCGGAAAGGCCAGAACCTTCTCCGCGGCCCGGCAGAGGCTGTCCGTATCGGGATAACCGGCCTTGGAAGCCTCGCCGGTGTGCATTTCCAACAGGATCATTAAAGGCCCTTCCCGTTCACCCGTCAAGGCCCCCAGGCCGGTGATAAGTTCATCCCGGTCCACCGACTGGATGGCGTCAAAGAGGGCCGCCGCGGTCCGGGCCTTATTACGCTGGAGGGAGCCTATCATGTGAAGTTCCGTACCGGGGTGGCCCGGCTTAAAACCGGTAAATTTGCGGACCGCCTCCTGCACCCGGCTTTCCCCAAAAAGCCGGATCCCCCCGTTCCAGGCCTCTTCCAGGGCGGGGCTTTCGTGGAATTTCGACACCCCCATAAGCCGCACCGCCGCCGGGTCCCGGCCTGAACGGAGGCAGGCTTCGTGGATCCGTTCATTGATACGCCCCAGCGCCTCAGCGATGGTCATGGTTTCCTCCTCGGGGTTCCCGGCCCCCTGCCTGGGAACAAGGCTCCAGAGCCTCCGCCAGGGCAATAAAATCGGAGAGGGCCAAATTTTCGGCCCGTTCATTGGGCCTGATGCCGCAGGAACCAAGGACCCCCAGACAGATCTCTTCGGCGCTTTGTTTCCGCCCCTGTTCTCTGTTAATTATACGGGAAGAAACAAAATTTTGCAGGTTGTTTTTTACGGTCTTCCGCCGGGCCGCAAAAAGGCCGCGGACCAGGGGCTTAAAACAGGGGGGATACCCGCCGGGATCGATGTCGGTCCGAAGATCAAAACGGATCCCCTGGGAATCCACCCTGGGGGGCGGATAGAAGGAGGCCCCCTTGAATACCGGCAAGGGGCTCATGGTATAGGCGGAAGCGCAGAGTACGGAAAAGGAAGAATAATCCCCCGACCCCGGAGCCGCCGTGATCCGCCGGGCCACTTCCCGCTGGACCGTGACTACCATGCGGGTAAAGAAAAAATCGTTCTCGATAAAGTCCGCCAGCAGGGCGGCGGCGATATTATAGGGAAGGTTCCCCAGCAAATAAGGAGGAGGGCGGCCCGCCTGGGGCCATGTTTTAAGCACGTCCCCGGGAATCAGGACAAAGCCGGGGACGCCGCCGAAAAATTCTTCCAGCACCCCGAGGAAGCCCCGGTCAATTTCAAAGGCCGTTACCAGGGCGCCCCTGGCGATAAGGCCCTGGGTCATGGCCCCCAGGCCGGGGCCTATTTCCCAGACCCCATCCCCCGCCCGGAGTTCCAGGGCGTCCAGGAGCCTTTCCCGGGCATTCCGGTTAATCAGGAAATTCTGGCCGAATTTTTTCTGCATCCCCAGGCGGCGCTCGCTTAGAAAGGCCCGCAGCGCCGGGGGGGAGTCGTAATTAAGGGAAGGGGGCAAGCGTATTCCTCCATCGTAAACGCCGGTTCCTAAGGCATATACAGAGCAGGGCCGCACCCAGGGACAGGGCTAATTCCACCGCCGGCCCCCTGCTCACGATGCCGGGGACCAGGGCGGCCAGGGAAACCAAACGGCCCAGCAGGGCATAGACCAGGGAAAGGGCCGCGGCCACCGGGCGGGCCAGGACGGGGATAAGCGGCTCCAGGGCTAACCAGGCCAGGGTTCCGATCATAAAAAGGGTAGTCAGGGGAACGATGATGAGTCCCGCGGCTATTCCGATGGGCCGGACCACGCCGAAACCGGCGGCGCTTACCGCCGAGGTGGCCGTATAGGCCCCCAGGGAGGCGGACAGGGGGCCGGCCAGGACCTCCGGGACGGGGCCCCGGATAAGATCGTGCAGGGCCTGCCCTATAAAGAGAATGCCCCCCAAGGCCAGGTAGGAAAGGATGAATGAAAGGCTGTCCCCCGAAGCGGGCCGGAGGGCAAGCTGGATCAGGAAGGCCAGGCCCAAAAGGAAGGCGGGCCGCCGGGGCAGGACCCCCAGCAGGGCCGCGGTTCCCAGGAGGTACATGATCGCCGCCCGTTCCAGAGAGGCCTGGGCCCCCACCAGGTACACGTACGCCAGGACAAAAACCGCCCCCGCCATGGCGGAGGCCCGTAAACCCAGGGCCCTTCGGAGGAGGAAGGCCAGGAGCCCCGAGAGGACGGCCAAATGCATACCCGACAGGGCCAATACATGGGAACACCCGGCGTATTGATACGCCTGGGCAAGCCCGGTGTCAAGGTTATCCCGGATCCCCAGGAGGAGGGCCGCGCCCAGGCCGCCCCAGGCATAGGGGGCCAGGCGGTCCAGGAGCCCCAGCCGTATTCCGGTCCGGAACTGTTCCCAGGCCGGCGCCGGGGCAAGGATATGGACCGACCGGGCCCGGAAAAGGCTGCCCCCCCCGGATTGGGGGGGCACAAAGGAACCTTCAATATACACGGCGCTGCCCCGGCCGAATTCCTTTAACCGGGGAATAGCGCCGGAGGGGAAAAAGACCAGGACCACCCCCCTGGCCGAACTGCGAATTCCCCCCTTTCCCGCGGCGCCTTCCAGCTCCAGGTATCCCATACCCCGGCCGTCCTGTAATTCCCGGGGATCTTCCCGGAGTACCCCGGAGATGCCGGTAACCCGGTCTTGGGGAAGCCCCAGGTGAATCATGTAGGGAACGGCGGCCCTGGCGCAAAGGCCCAGGATCAGGCCCGCCGCAAGGGCCATAACATGGCGGTTTATGCCGCGGCAGCGGCGGCTCCGGAGGGGATCGGAAAAAACCAAGCCCGGACTACAGGCCAGGACCCGGCAGAGGCTGAGGATTCCCAGGAGGACACAGACCCCTGCCCCGACCCCGGAGATCCACCGGACCCCGGCCAAGTGCAGCAGGTTTAAACCGTAATAAGTTCCCGCGGCCCCTAAAACGGCGTACAAGAGCGGGGCTGGTCTTTGAATTCCTACCATTTGAGCCGGTTCAACGCCTCCCTGGCCGCGATCTGTATGGATTCCGGGTAAGTGAGATAACCAATATAGAGTAAATAATCAAAGGCGATTTTATCGCCGATCTCTCCCAGGGCTTTGACAATGGCCAGGGTAAGGACCTCGTCAAATTCATTGATCCGTTCCATCTGGGAATTTATAAAACCCAACTGGAGGGCCAGAACCTGGGCGGCCTCGGAGCTTTCCATGGCCCCCAGACAGGCGACGGCTTCGCTGAACTGGGCCTTGGAAGCCAGGCCGTTGGCATAGTCCTTCTGAACCCGGTAGTAATGCCTAATCGCCAGGCTGGTGGCCCTGGTCCACTTTAGCTCCGTAAGCAGTTGTACCGAGGCATACCGCAAATTGGAAATGGCGGTTTCCCCTTCCGCACTATCGGGGAACAGATCAAGGCTTACCTCCAGGGCTATCTGCGCCAAATCCCCCCGTTCCGCATCGGTAAACTTCTTATTGTAGCTCCCCTCCCGAAAGGCTATCAGTTTTTCCGCCGGGGGATTTTTCCGTATTACATCGATAAGATACTGCTTATAGTCCCCCTCTATGGAGGCCAGCGCCCCGGAGGCTTCCTGGGTAATCGAGTCGGGATACCCGGCGATCATGGCGGAAAACAGCACCGGGAAAGAAGAACCGTCCCCCAGGCGGGACAGGGTGGAGATACAGGCCGAGAGGGTGGGAAAATCCGGCGTCATCCCGGAACGGTATAGATTATTCTGGTTTGCCAAAAATTGATTCAAATCTTCTACTAACTGCCCGTTTCCCCTGCCTAAGAGGGCAAGGGCATTGAGTACCTCGACCCGGGTAAGGGAATCCCGGTAGGCCAGGAAAACCTTCCAGAGGGTTTCTACCGAGGCCCGGTGGCCGGAAGCGCCCGCCCCCCGGGAGGCCAGCACCGTAAGGGCTATCATATCGGGATCATCCCGGAGTATCTCCGCATTCCGGAGGGCAAAATTGAGGGCAAACTCGTAGAGGGGCCCGATGAATTCAGCGGCCCGTTCATCGGTAGCCGCGTCCCGCAGGATCCCCGCCTTGGTCGACAGATTGGCCCGGATAAAATTCCGTTCATAGGAAGCCCGTATGGGCTCGCCATCCTGGGCCGGCGCCGGTGACGCGGCAAACAAAAACCCCAAAATACACCATATGGCAGGGGAATTCCCCTTTTTCCTGCATCTCCGGTTCATAAATGCTCCTACAACTTATACGGCATTGTTATCCGGGCCGCTTTGATCATCCTGATTTTCTACCTCTTCATCTAAAAGACGGAAGGGAATAAAATCGTCATCCTCCGGCAACATACCGAATACTTCTCCTAATATATAGTTTCTGGTCTCTATAGGAAGGGGATCCGCCTCAACATGCAGCAGGGAACGGTTTGTATCTTCCTTGTATTCCACAGAACGGACGGTCCCGCTCATGCTCAGGGGGTTATTGTCCAGGACAAATTGGACTTTTATCCTCATGCCCGGCATGGCCTTACCCCCAATGGTAATGGCACATCCCGTATCGGAGAGATCCTCCAGAAAACATTTAAGCCCCGGTATGACCTCAAGCTTATTTGCGGTTTCCTCTTCGCTAATCAGATAGAGAAAGGCCGATTTATGGGTCTTTACCCGGACGGATTTTCGCTTTTGGGTTCTAAAGAGGGAATCGGAATGGGTAATTTTGAGGGATAAGATGCCCTTGGAATATACTTCATCCAATACATCACTGTCAAAAACATATCCCGCATCATCTTCCCGCCAAAAATACACCGAAATACGCATACCGTTCCACGAAAAACCGGACGGAAATTTAGGATTGGTAGGCCGGGAAATGACGAGATACTGACTAGTGTTTTTGATAACCTTCGATCTGAATACCCCGGAACCGCTTATCAGAACCCGTAAATCCTGGGACTCACTGATCTGCCGGGAACTGCTGATGCCGTTTTTAACCCGGGGTTTTGACATTTCAATCTTTTTACGGTACTCATAGAGCTTGGAAAGAAAATCCTGGGCCGACTGATCCTCGTCATTTCCGGAAAGGCGCATGGTCCGGACCAGAGAGCGGATGCAGATATCCAGTTGATTCTGGGACCAAAAGAGGGAACCGGGGTCTTCCAGATTGGATTTTTGCGCCAAATTCTTAAGGAGCCCAATTTCCTTAAAGCTGAAACCCGCATCTTTGCCCTTGGCATAGAATTGTATCCAGGATCCCTGTTTTTCCTTCTTAGCCCGGGACAAAAAAAGGACGAGGATTCCCAGCATCGGAATAATAACTATTAATACAAATAAAAGCATTTTCCCAATTCCCTAATTCAGCTACAATAATAAAACTATACCGCAGCCCGCAAGGACTGTCAAAAGGAGTATGCCATTAACGCCCTCATAGAAGCGCTGCTTCTCTATTTTGTTCTTTTTTTCCCCAATATCAATTTCTCCGCCGCGGCCCCGGAATATATCGCCTTTTCTATAAACCGGGAACTGAACCGCTTCTTTATATATAATATACCATCTTTAGCCCTTGTGTGGTACCTCCTTTTGCGGGGGGGGGCCAAAGCCGCCTGGGTCAAGCCCGGCTTAGGGGACCTGCGATCCGCCCTGCTGGCCTTTCCGGGCCTTCTGGGCATCGGCTTCCTCGTTTCCCTTATGGGGACCCTGTTCCCGGGGCTTCCGGCCCCGCCGGGCATGGAAGCTCCCCAGGGCTTGGTTCCCTGGCTGGTTTTGATCATCGCATCTTTGGGTACCGGTTATTTGGAAGAAACCTACTTCCGGGCATATCTTTATACCCGGTTTACCGAAGCAGGCCTGGGCCCCCTTAGAAGCGCCGCTGTTTCGGCGGCCCTTTTTACCCTCTGCCACCTCTACGAAGGTCCCTGGGGCGCCCTGAACGCCCTGCTGGCGGGGCTCTTCCTGTCCCTGGTGTTTTTACGCCGAAAATCCCTCCACGGCCTGGCCTGGGCCCATGGGGGCTACAATGTCTTTGCCTATCTTCTCTCCGCCGCGGGGGCTTAGTACATTTGGTTATTGGCTTTGACCGGAAGTACGTGCCTTTTACCAAATATATTTTAATCCGTCTTTTTTATAGATTTCAATTTTTGTATCCTTACTCACAAATATATATCCATTTTTTATACACTGGTATATTAACATCCTATCAAACGGATCTTTATGGATATTTTTTGGGGGGAGATACATACTATTTAATGCATCCACTGGTTCTAATGGGATTAATTCAAATCCCATTTCTTCACAATATTCCGGAATCCTTTTTATGTCCGAAGAATCCATTATTAATTTTCCAATACTATGTTTTAAGGCTATTTCCCATAGTGATACCGCACTTACGAGTATTTCATTATGGGCATTTTTTATTTCTTGTATTGCCTTTTCGGATAATTCATTGCTTTTCCCAATTGACCATAATAATGCATGTGTATCTAACAATAATTTCATTGTATTCCCAATAATTCTTCAGAGGTCATCTCAAAATCATCCTTAAATTCAATTTTTATTTTCCCATCCAAAATACCAATTTTCCGCTCAATTTTTTTTCCTTCATTGTATGGGACAATCATTGCTATGGGTTTTTTAGTCTTACCATATAGTATTCCCACCTTCTTCCCGTTTTTTACTTCTTTGAGAATTTCAGAGAAATGAGTTTTAACCTCTCCAACAGCCATTGCTTTCATGAATATGACTATACCATATTTTTGACAACTTGTCAAGATCGGGTTTTTGACAGGTTTTTGAGACATTTTTATACTTTTTGAGACATTTTTATACTATAAATAAACTCAAATTTTCTTTTAAAATTTTCCACATATTTTCAATTTGTTTTACTAAATTTTCCATTCTGGTCCATTCAAGTTGGAATCCATAGGTGTGCCTTATAAAATGCCTGAATTTTAGATATTCTTCCATGCTTTCCTGTAATTCTTTTGGGAATATAGCTTTTCTGCTCTCATTTGATACAAAAGCCTTTTCCAATCCAAGTTCAATAACTTCTCCCAAGGAATTCAAAAGATTATAAAAATCCCTTTGAAAATCAAAATCAACAAGATCTACTCTGTTTGACAATTCCTTATCCAAATGCGCGTATACTTTAAAAAATCTCTGGGGCGGTAATCCTGATATTCCAATATCAATATCAGAATTTTCATGAATTTTACCGGTTACCATTGATCCAAATAAATGGCCTGACAACCTTCATTTCTGAGTAACTCTATCGCTTTTTTTATGTCTTCCCGATAGTTTTCAGGGATTTTTTCAAGGTTCATGCTAACATTTCACTATTTTTTCCAAATTTTTGTCAATGAGGTCTCCTATCGTAAGGGATTTAAAGCTCAGAAGAATCCCCATCCCCGGCGGCGGTGGAAAGGACCCTTGTTTCCCCGGCCCCAAAGGCTACCCAGCGGGTTTCCCAGGGCTCCAGGCCCAGGGTCCGCGGCAGGGGCCCCCCGGGGGGACAGAGCCCCGGCGGAAGGTCCAGGGCCGCCGGATTGGAGGCCAGGTTCTGGACGCAGAGGACCCGGCGGCCCTCCGGGGCCGGCCCCCGGAGCAGGGCAAAGACCGCGCCGCCGGCATCCAGGGCCTGCTGGGGCACATCGGGGTTAAAGGCCGCTTCCCGCCGCCGGAAGCCCAGCAGCCGGTTGAAACCCCGGTATACATGGGACCGGAAGGAGGCGGGATCATCCAGCTCTTTTTCCACCCCGCCGATGGGGGGCCTTTCCCGGTTGATGGCCCGGTTAAAGCCCAGGAGCCCCGGCCCTTCCTTCCAGGCCTCCGAACCGATCCAACTGTGAAAATACACCGCCGGCAGCCCCGAAAGGGCCAGAAGCACCCCCTGGGTGGCCAGGAAGGCCCGGGCCCGCAGTTCCGGCGGGCCCAGGGATTCGGGGGCGCTTATGCTGGGGTAGGAGCAGTTAAGCTCATAGGGCACGGGGCCCTCCGGGCTTGCCTTATAGGAGATCAGCCCCCCCCGGTTCCGGGCCTCCTCCAGGGTTGCGGCAAAGGCGGCTTCATCCACCAGGCCCTTGGCGGGGGTAAGCCCCACCCCGTCGTGGCTGGCAAGGAAATTCAGAAAAAGGCAGCCCCTTTCCGGCCCCGGCAGGCTCCGGGCCCAGGCGCGGAGGGGACCGGCGTCCCCCGAAACCGCCGCATGGAGGACCAGGGGGGGAAGGGCAAAATTGTAGACCATGTGGGCCTCGTCCCGGCTGCCAAAATAGGAGATATTCTGTTCATGGGGTACATTAGTTTCGGTCAGGATCAGAATATCCAAGCCCAGGGCGTCGATAATAGCCCGGAAGAGTTTTACCACCCCATGGGTTTTGGGATGGTGCAGGCAGGGGGTCCCATCCTCTTTCCATAAATAGGCAATAGCGTCGAGGCGTACTATTTTAGCGCCCCGCCGGACATATTCCAGAAATATCTTGACAAATTCCAGCAGGACCCGGGGATTGGAAAAATCATAATCCGCCTGATCCGCGCTAAAGGTAGTCCAGACCCAGATCCCGGAACCGTCTTTCCGGGTAAAGGGGCTCAGCAGGGGATGGGTCCGGGGCCGGACCACGGCAGAATAGTCATAATCCGCGGATCTGGTGATATACCAGCCGGCGTATTCCTCTTCCCGGGCCAGGAAACCCTTGAACCAGGGACTCTGCACGCTTCCGTGGTTTACCACAAAATCGAAGACCGGTTTAAACTGACGGCCCAGGGCCGCGATGTCGTCCCAGGTTCCAAACCGGGGGTCCACTTTCCGGTAATCGATAACCGAAAAACCGTCGTCCGAGGAATAGGGGTGGAAGGGGAGGATATGCAGATAGGAAAAGCTCCCCCGGTTCCGCCTGGCCAGAAACCGGGACAGCCGGATAAGGCCCGTCTCTTCCGGGCCGGGGCCCTCCGGCCCCCCGGTCCCCGGCTCTGTCCCCCCGGCGGCAAGCATATCCCCGTAGGCGATAAGCAGGGCGTCCCCGGCGGTGATGGGACAACTCCCGCCGGACGGCTCCGGGGAAACCGCTTCCCGGCCCGGAAAGGCCTCTTCCAGAATATCCATCAACTTGGGATACACCTCATCCGCGGCCCTATCCCCGTAGATAAAACGGAGCAGGGCCTTGATCCTCTTCCCATCATCGGCTTTCATATAGGCCTCCCCCTTAATCTTACCCCATAGCCCGGGATATCTCAACAAAAAAGAGCGCCAGACCCAGGGTGGGTGTGGATAAAGGCATTTGAGTTTAATCTCGTGACCCTATTATTCATTAAATGTAAAAAAAACTCGTATTGTAAAAAAAAATCCTAATATTTATTTCCATTACAAACTACAAATAAAACAGATCATTTAAAAAAAGGTATTCGGATGAGTAATCTTATTGTTATGGCATGGGCCCTGTCATTGGGATTTGTGCCAAATTCGTCGCTTAAAATAAGCAACAATTCATCAATAGAGGCTTCCAATTTTCAGGTCCAGAACTTGGGGGTTGGTTTTTATCTTGCAGACTGTATATGTATTTATACCACCGTCGAAATTCGGGAGACCAAAAATCAGGATATTTATTTTGATCCCTTCCGCAGCGATTTCCTGATAGGAGGATCGATCTATTTTAAGAACCTTTCACTGGGCGTTTCACACGAATGTAATCATGATATTGTGACGAACACGAAGCTTCATAAGTATAATGGCTGGGAAGCGTCATTTGAAAAAGTGTATCTAAACTATACCATACCCATTTACACAGATTGGGGAATAACCATAACTCCGTCAATCACGCTGGCGGATCAATTTGTTGAAAAGGTGCGCATAAAAAGCAACAATGAAAATAAATATTTTGGTTATAACGCCATATCTGTTTCGCCAAACATTTTTTTCTCGGAACTCCGGCTTGAAGTGGAATTTTTATGTCTGCGATCCCGTATAGCGTTTCAGGCGGGGTATACAACTCATAATAATAGCCGTGCGTATACCCAATTCGAACTAGGGGCGGAACTGTTTTATAAAAACATTTCCCTGGGCCTTGATTATATCAAAAGAAAAAATATGCAAAAAAATGCGGGCTACTCATTAGAGGGGCTGGTGCTGTTTATCCGGTTCCGGGGAAAATCGGGCCTGTTGTGATCGGAATGGTTCGGGGGGAACTGATCTCCCCCCTAGCTTTTTAAGCCCCCTTCGGGTAAACTAAAATTCTTATGTCTCTGTTGCGGAAATGGGGCCGGGGTTTTGCTGTTCTTTTTCCTGCCCTTATGGTCATGCTTGCCTTTTCTTCCTGTTCCCGGCTTTTGGGCTGGGGGGTACTGTTGTGGTCCCTGGAGGACCCGGCCATTCCCTCCGGCACGGTGTTGCCGGTGTATATCCGATCCAACATAGACCAGGTATGGGTTGCGGGGATTCCCGGCGCCTTTAAGACTCCCGGTATTGAAATAGATAAGTTTGAAATTCCCCTCTGGCAATTAGAATTAGTGGGGGGGAAAGGGGCGGCGGAAAAAAGGGCGGCGGCCTTCTCCGAATTTGCCCTGACCTATGCGGAAACCATGCAGGACGGCCTGCCCATCCGGGACAATCCCGATAACAGCGCCCGGCGGGTCTACCGCTTAAAAATAGGCCAGATCGTCAAGGTCCTGGCCCGGGTTCCGGGGAACCCCGCCATAAGCGCCTCGGGGGATCCCCTTCCGGGGGAATGGTACCAGGTCCTTACCGAAGACGGAACCACGGGGTACTGTTTTTCCTACCGGCTTACGTTCTTCGAACACGAAGGGGGGCCCCTGGCAATCAGCCGGGCATCGGAGGAAAAGGTGGAGGACCCCGATCTTGACCTGGTCCTGTCCAAAACCTGGTCCCCCGACTGGTACGGCGCCATGGTATCCTCAAGAAAAATAGATCTGGAGGACCTCTCAAGGAAGTGGTATTTTTCTCCCGGCCAGGACTCGGGGCTTGCCCATATATACCTGCCGGCGGTGGACAAGATCTTTTCCTATACCGCCATCCGGCCCCTGGGGAACCGTTCCTGGCGTTTTGAAGGCGCCCCCCTGCAGATGAGCCTCCGTTCCGATACCACCCTGGCGGTACAGTATACCGAAAGCGGCGGAACCCCCCGGACTCTGCTTTTTGTGGCCCTTTCCATGGATGTGGAGGATCTTATCATCCAGGAAACGGAACGCCGGGCCGCCCTGTTTCAAACGATTTATACCCAGGGACCGGTCTTTTCCAGCGCCAATTACGGGACCCTCTCTTTTTCGGAGGAGGGAAAATTTTCCTGGACCGGTTATGAACGCCTGGTACCCCAGGTTATCCCCCCCTTAACCGCGGGAACGGGGCAGGTGGTAATGGGCCTGTTCCTGGCCGCGTCCCTGGAAGACCGCTACAACGGGGCCTTTTCCTTCAGGTTTGGGGGGATAGAAACCGCCGGCGGGGCGGCGGAGGCCGGCGGGACCGTACACTTCATGTATACCCTGGACAGCCAGGGGCTCCGAATGGAATACGTGAGCCCGGAAAACATAGAGGGGGTCACCGTTACCCGGCGGGCCGCGTCCCCCATGGTTATCTATTTCTTCAGGGCTGCCAATCAGTGGCTTGAAATGCCGCTGGAGTAACCATGGCCTTTGTCCAATTTACCAAGGTTTCCCTGGCCTTTGGGGACCGGGACATCCTTAAAGAGGTGAACCTTAACCTGTCCGCCGGGTCCCGGGCAAGCCTGGCGGGGGTCAACGGGTCCGGGAAATCTACATTGATGAAGATTATCGCGGGAAAACTCGCCGCCGATTCGGGGGAACGGGCGGTTCAAAAGGGATGCCGCGTCTCTTACCTCCCCCAGTCCGGAATCGTCCATCGGGGCAGGACCCTGCGGGAAGAGGCGGAAACCGCCTATGGCGAGATCCTCTCCCTGCTTCAGGAGATGGAAACCATAGGCAGAACCCTGGAAAGCGCCGTGTCCGACGACGGCCCCACGGCGGCCCTGCTTGGGGAATACCACCGGATCCAGGAGAGGGTGGAAAATTCCGGTTATTATTCCCGGGCCCAGAATATAGCCATGGTTCTGGAAGGGCTCGGTTTTTCTTCCGCCGATATGGACCGGCAGGCGGAGGAATTCTCCGGGGGCTGGCAGATGCGGATCGCCCTGGCAAAGATCCTTCTGGAGCGGCCGGACATTCTGCTCCTGGACGAGCCCACCAATTACCTGGACATTGAGGCCCGTTCCTGGCTGGAAGCGTGGCTTAAAAATTTTACCGGGGGCTATCTCCTGGTTTCCCATGATCGTTACTTTCTGGACGTAACCGTTACTGAAGTGTACGAACTCTTCCAGGGGCGGCTCAAACGGTATGCGGGAAACTATACGGACTACGAGAAGCTCCGCCAAACCGAGTTGGAGAGCCTCATGAAACGCTATGCGGCCCAGCAGGAGGAAATCGCCCGGGCGGAGGATCTGATCCGCCGTTTCCGGTACAAGGCTACCAAGGCCGCCATGGTACAGGAACGGATAAAGAAGCTCGAAAAGATGGAACGCCAGGGGCTGCGGATCGAGATTCCCGAAAATCTTAAAAAGATCAGCATCACCTTTCCGCCGCCCCCCCATGCGGGCCGGGTGGCCCTGACCCTGGAGAAGATCGGGAAAAGCTACGGATCCCGGCGGGTCCTTGCCGGCCTGGACCTGGTGCTGGAATCGGGGGAAAAACTGGTGGTCGTGGGCCGGAACGGGGCGGGAAAAACCACCCTCCTGCGGATCATCTCCGGGATGGACCGGGATTTTGAGGGCCTCCTGAATTATGGCACCGGTATCGTACCGGGTTATTTTTCCCAGGATGCGGCGGAAACCATGACCGGAACCGAATCGGCGCTGGAATTCATGGAAGCCGGGGCGCCCACGGAGCTTATCCCCAGGGTCCGGGATATGCTGGGGGCCTTTCTCTTCCGGGGAGACGATGTATATAAACCCATTTCGGTCTTATCCGGGGGGGAAAAGAGCCGCCTGGCCCTGCTTAAAATGCTCTTAAAGCCCATGAACCTCCTTATCCTGGACGAACCTACCAATCACCTGGATATCCATTCCAAGGACATACTCCTGGATACCCTTAAAAAGTACACCGGAACGATTATCTTTGTTTCCCATGACCGGGCTTTTATGGAAGCCCTGTCTACGAAAACCCTGGAACTGAGCCAGAAGGTTCCCGGCGCCGCGGAACCGGCGGCATCCCGGCTTTTCTACGGGGACTATGCCTATTACCTGGACCGGATCGAACGGGAAGGGCCGGAGGCCCCCGGAACCGCCCCGGTAACAGCCGCCGCCCCTGCGGCGGCGCCTCCGGTAAAAGAGGAACCCCCGCCGGAGAGGTCCCCCCTGCCAAAGATCATCTTGATCAAGGGGCAGGAACGCCGGGAGGCGGAAAAACAACGCCAGGCCCTCATCCGCCGGCTGGAACGGCAGGAGGCGGAGATACTCCGGTCCCTGGAAACCCTGGAGGCGGAAAAGGCCGCCCTGGAAGCAGAAATCGGACGGCCCGAGATCTATTCCAACGGGGAGAAGGCCCGGGCGGTACAGCTCAAGCTCAGTCGCGTCACCGGGAATATTGAGATAAAAACAAAGGAATGGGAAGAAAAAGCAGGGGAACTAACGCGGCGGCGCCTGCAAATCTGAAAGAACAAAACGTGCTTTGGCTTTATTAGTCTATCGATATGGATAAACAAAGACCTTGATCGATAAAAATCTTGAAGGGAATACAGAGAAGCCGGGACCTCTCCTCCGGGATGACCACCAAATGGGCCCTTCCCCGTATAATATAGGGTAATGAAATAATTATTTTGTAGGTGTCTTCCAGATTTTTCTTTACATTACCGCTAATAATATTGACAAGTTCCCCAATCATGTCAACCACATCGCTATCCAAATAGGAATGGGTCTTACCGGTTAAAATTCGGGTAATCTCCAGGGCTGTTTCCGTTTTCATAGAAATAGCCACGATTCCCCTGGTTTCACCCGTAAGCGCAATAAGGCCGCTGATATCCCAATTCAAAAAATCTTCTTTTTTCGAAAAATATACCCGCTCAGGGACCAGATCGCATTTTACAAAATCTTTAAAAACAGAAGTACAAACATCGATAAAAGGCTGTATAAATTGTTCCATAATATAGATGTTATAGCAAAAAAGAAAGGCCCTGTATAGAAGCTCCCCGCGATGCCTTGAACTGGTGGAATTCTATCATTATAGTTAGGATAGCCCCCTAAGGGGCCTCGAATTTCCCAACAAGAGCGAAGGAGCGTATTTTGAATGTATTGATTATCGGCGGGGCGGGGTATATCGGCAGCCATGTGGTCCGGGAATTTCTGGATCAGGGACATGGGGTTACGGTATACGATAATCTTTCCAGCGGAAGCCGGGAAAATCTTTTTCCCGAGGGGAGCTTTATCCATGGGGATATCCTGGACTATCACTCCCTGGCAGCGGCCGCTAAGGGGGGATTCGACGCGCTTATCCACCTGGCGGCTTTTAAGGCCGCAGGGGAATCCATGCTGAAACCGGAAAAATACTCGGTCAACAATATCAACGGGACCATCAATATCCTGAATGCGGCGGTAGAGGGGGGGATCAAAAACATCGTCTTTTCCTCCAGCGCCGCGGTCTACGGCGAACCCGAATATCTTCCCATCGACGAAAAGCATCCCGCCAAACCGGAGAACTACTACGGCTTTACAAAGCTGGAAATTGAACGTTTCCTGGGCTGGTATGAGAAGCTCAAGGGGCTCCGGTTTGCCGCGCTCCGGTACTTCAATGCCGCGGGCTATGATGTTACGGGCCGGATTACCGGTCTTGAAAGGAATCCCGCCAACCTTATCCCGGTTATTATGGAAGCCGCCTGCGGTATGCGGGGCGAGGTACAGGTCTTTGGAAACAATTATGACACCCCCGATGGAACCGGGGTGCGGGACTATATCCATGTGAGCGATCTTGCGGCGGGTCATGTGATGGCCCTGGAATATATCAGGGAGAAGGGGAAAAGCCTTATCGTCAACCTGGGCAGCGAGACCGGCCTTTCGGTGCTGGAGATCATCGAGGCCGCCCGGAGGATCAGCGGTAAACCCATCCCCGCCAAAATCACCGGCCGCCGGCCGGGGGACCCCGCCAGGCTCACCGCCTCCGCCCAATTCGCCCGGGAAGCCCTGGGTTGGACCGCCAAATACTCGGACCTGGACACCCTGATACGGACCAGTTGGAATGCCTATAGGAAAAACAAAACCCCGGAGGAATCATGAAAGAGAAACTATTCAGCTATATAGAAAAAAACGTCTCCCTGGCGGTGGAGCTTGAAACCGAATTATGCAAACGGCCCGCCATTGCCCCGGATTCCGGCGGT
>JAISOR010000178.1 GCA_031275535.1 Treponema sp.
GTATGTCGGGCCTCATAATAAACTCGATGATTATGACGCAGAAATTAACCCAGCTTGCCTGCCTGTTGAAACAAGGCAAAAATTGTTCTAAGATGTCATTGATGAACCGGAACATGGAAAGACCCCCTCTTGCCGTCCGATGTTGTGTGATAATTTCATCGTAACGCAAGTCGTAAGGTCTTTCTACCGGTTCATCTTTTTAGCTTGAGAACTTGCGACTCACAAGAATATAGATAACTGTTAAGGAAAGCGCTATGCCATGGAACACCTATACCGAACAGGGCCTTTGTCGGCACACAAGGGAGGAAAGGATGGTTAAAGTAGGAATTGATTTACACAAGAAGCAGTTCACGGTCTGCGTCCGGGGAGCGGAGGGAGTCCGGTTCGAGCAATACCCGACGACGGAAGCAGGGTAGGAAAAGTTTCTGAAACAGGCGGCGGCCTTTCAGGAGGCGGGAGAGGAAGTGAAGGTCGGGGTGGAATCGACGGGGAATACGAGGTACGGACTTTACCACCTGCGACCTCTGGTGATGGATTATCTGAAAGAATGTTTGTCCGCATACTTTGGCATGAGACCATTCCCCGGTCTCGTAAATCCAGCCTAATAGCTGTGAACGGTTACAATATTCCCATATTGACATTCTTCCCGTCACAAAGAGCCGCTTTAAAAAATGGCGTTCTTTCTGAAAAAAACAATATATAATGAATCACTGCTGTCCGGTCTAATCATAACAAGCCTTCCTGTAAAAGCTGGGAGAGATGATTTTCGGCGAGGGTGGTTAAATTCCTCCCGTATACCGTTGACCCCGGGAAAACGGCTTGTGGAGCTGCTCCCTTCACGGTAAACTAGGGGGGTGAAGCTCCGTACAGATAGAACAAAGCCCAGGAAATCCTGTTTCTGCCGACTCATCAGGAACGGGCCGGTTGGGCCGGAGATACGGTGCCTGGAGTTTGCCTGGGACGGCCCGGCTCCCCGGGGGGGGCAGTTTTTTTTGGTCAAGCCCGTCCGATCCGGGGTATTTCTGGGGAGGCCCCTCAGCGCCGCAGGATGGGCGCCAGCCCCTGATGCAGAGCGCTGCGGGTTTCGGGGGGAGGCATCCGAGGGGGACGGACCGGGAGCGGCATACAGGGTCCGGTTCCTTTTGGTCCGGCGGGGAAGGGGAACCGGGGAGCTGGCCGCCATGGGGACCGGGGAAATGGCGGAGTTAACCGGTCCTCTGGGGAACGCCTGGGGGGATTTTTTGCCGACCTCGGGGGCGCCCGCGGCCCTGGTCAGCGGCGGGATCGGCGTCGCCCCCCTCCTCGCTTTTGCCGGGGAACTTTCCGTGGGGTGTTTTGATTTTTACGCTGGGTTCAGGACCCTCCGGGGAGAGGAGGAAGCGGAGGGGCTTTTGGGGACCCTGCGGTCCCGCGTCCGGGAAACTGTGATCGCCACCGAAGACGGAAGGGTGGGCCGCAGAGGCCGGATCCCCGATCTGCTTGATCCGGGGCAATATGCCGCAGTTTATGTCTGCGGGCCTGAACCCATGCTCAGGGCCGTGGCGGCCTCCGCAAAGAAGGCAGGGGTCCCCTGTTTTGTTAGCTTGGAACGGCACATGGCCTGCGGCGTCGGGGCCTGCCTGGGCTGTACCGTGGAGACTGTCCGGGGAAACCGGCGTTGCTGTGTTGACGGCCCTATTTTTAACGCGGAGGAACTGTGGTTTGAATAAACGCAAAACCGCCCCCTCCGGCCCGGATCTCTCGGTAAGCATTGCCGGGGTCCGATTTAGGAACCCGGTGATCGCCGCTTCGGGGACCTTTGGCTACGGCCGGGAATATCAGGGCATTCTGGACGTTTCCGCCCTGGGGGGGATCTGCACCAAGGGCCTCACCCTGCGGCCCCGGCCGGGAAACGCCGGAAACCGCCTCCACGAAACCCCGTCAGGGCTCCTCAACTCCATCGGCCTGGAAAACCCCGGGATCTCCGCCTTTTTGGAAAAGGAACTCCCCGCCCTCCGGGAACTGGGCCCCGTGGTGATCGCCAACCTCTCCGGCTCTGATCCGGAAGAATACGCCGAGGGCGCGCGGCTCCTGGCCGCTTCCCCCATCGACATGATAGAACTTAACATCTCCTGCCCCAACGTAAAAGCCGGAGGCATGGCCTTCGGCCTGGACCCCGAAACAGCGGCTTTAGTGGTGGGGCCGGTACGGCGGGCCGCGGAGGGCAAGCCCCTGATGGTCAAACTCTCCCCCAATGCCCCGGACCTTGCGGCGGTGGCCCGCGCCTGCGTTGACGCCGGAGCGGACGCCCTCTCCCTGGTGAACACCTTTAAAGCCATGGCTCTTGATATTTATGGAAGAAAGCCGGTCTTTGATCTGGTGAGCGCCGGACTTTCGGGGCCCGCTATCCGGCCCATTGCCCTGCGGATGGTTTGGGAACTGGGGGAGGCCCTGGATATCCCCATTATCGGCGCTGGGGGGATCGCCGGGCCGGAGGACGCCCTGGAGTTCCTGCTGGCCGGGGCGACCGCAGTTCAGGTGGGCTCCGCTACCTTTGCCCATCCCGGGACAATGGCGGAGACCATCCGAGGCATCAGGGATTATATGGAAAAAATGGAGTTTTTAACCCTGGGGGAACTATCCATCCGGTAAAAAGCCCGGTGCCGGGATGCAAACCCGTGTTCAGCCGGCGATGAAATACGGTAAAAAAAGGCTGTCTAGAACCGGGGAGTTACCTCCCCGGAGCCCCCACAGACCCGAATATGCCCAATTGAGGCATCCGGTTCCGCCGCAAAATGGATTATCAGCCATTTTCCGTATAACTACCAGTCAATGACCTATCCTGAACCGTTTTTTGGTTCCGGCTGTATCTTCTTCCGCAAGGAATGTTCAACCATTGAAACTATCTTCAATTCGGAATATGAAAATCCCCTTAAGCTATCCAGCCGGCAGGTGAAAGGTGGTATACTGATAGGCGGTCCTTGGGAGGGGACTTGCCATGCTCAGGATAAACAAAGCGGAT
>JAISOR010000241.1 GCA_031275535.1 Treponema sp.
AACCTAATTAGGGAATCGGGATAGCAAATTGCTTTGATCCTGAGGAAAAAATATTGATTTTTTTTCGATTTTTTTGCGCCGGTGTTTTTACACTTAGAGCAGAATTGGGCGGTTCTCTATTCTGTTTCTAATCTTAATCTTTCGTGTATGTTTTTATTCAGTTTTTCTCTTTGTTTATCCGGCCATGTTTTAACCTGGAACTTTTTTATGATCTTATCACAGAACAAACCAACGTCTTCTCCGGTAACGGAAATTACAGAACGGCCGTCTGCCGCGGTAACGGCAAATGATTCCAATATATTCATTAAAACTGTCATAATATATTCATCACCGAATAAACTGAACATATATTTTTCTATTTCCTTAAAAACAAATTTATAATCCTCCGGTAATGTTTCAAGCAATTTGCGGCATGCCTTATATTCGGCCTTTTCCCGTACCATCTTTTTAAAAGCTGCAATCATTTTTCCCATTTCTAATCCTCCCATAATTTTTATGGATTAATAACATAGTCGCTTGCCGGTACCCCGGTTTTTGTTAATATGCTTTTTACTTCAATTTCTTTTACGGTAACCACGGTTTCTTCATTCTTGTTTCCATGCCATAGTTTCAAGCACCGATGAATTGCAGCTATCATTATGTATTGATATTAACAATAACGGAGCATACGTTATTATTGGCGGGGGAACTAAAAACATCCATACTTGATGATACCATGGCAAATCCCTGACATGGGAGGCGCCAAAAAAGGTATAACCCTTATCCAGTCTGTCAAGAATATTTTCTGTTGTCTGAACAATATCCAAACTTGTTTCGCCATGAGGTCCCTGGTATTCTTCTACTTCCCAAGGATTGTCAGCCGATGCATATAAATTATAAGAGTCTACATCTGTCGCCGCGTCAAACATCCAGTTTCCATCCTGCCCGGATCCTTTAGGCGTGGCGGTAAAAACAAGCGTATGTTCCATCATCCCGTCTTTGAAAACCACGTAAAAACTATGGAAAACAAAAAGGTTTGTTTTACTGTCAACAGAATAGGCCTTTCTTTTATATGCCTTAAATTCATATCCATCCGGCGAAACCAGGACCTTTTGCAAATATTCTTTTACCCGGATAGAATTAAGAGGATCCCCCCTCATCTTGTTTTCAGGTGTAGTATTTAGATCCCTATTAGCCTGGATTGAAGCACATCCGATGAATAGCAAAAAACACATTATACCCGGAAATAAGCTTATAGTCCCTTTTAACAAGAGATTCCTCCATTAATTGTTTGTAATATATAGTTTTATTTCCCCTGTATCAACCTGTTTTTTACACGGTTTCCTTCCGTCCTGGTTTTCCTGTTTTTGACTGTCTTTTTGACTGTCTTTTTGACTTGACAAGCCCGGGGGCTTGGGATATATTCCTCTTGGTTTGATGGTTTTCATCAACCATAATCTTGTACCCCACGGGGTACGCGCACACCGATATCGGGGTGGTTGACCGTTTTTAGGGGAAGACCGGGGCTTAGGGGCATCCGGTGGAAGCTTCCCGGATAAAACGCGATGCCTGAGATCACACCCTTTGAACCTGATCCGGGTAATGCCGGCGAAGGGAACATGGCCCGCCCGAAACAGATATTCCGGCCCTGCCGGCGGCTTTGTTTGGGGAACGCGGCCCGCGGTAACGGACCTGTCCATGGTCCAAAAGATCTTGCATCACCATCCGGTCAGTGTAAAGGAGTTTTTATAATGAACCGGAAGAAAAACGTCTTTGCCCTGTTCCGTCCCGCAATCCTTATGGTTTGTATGCTGATGGTTCTCTTGTCCTGTAAGCGAAAGGAACCGGAGCCCGCCGAAGGGGCCGCGAAGGAACTCGTTATCTGGACCTACGATTCCTTTGTTTCCGAATGGGGCCCCGGCGCGGAGGCCGCCCGGCGCTTTGAGGAGGAGACGGGAATTACCCTTACATGGATAAGCCACGGAGACGCGGGGACGGTCTTGTCCCGGCTGCTGCTGGAAGGAAAGGACGCCGGCGCGGATATCATCCTGGGGCTGGACCAGAACATGGCGGACCGGGCCCTGGCTTCGGGGCTTTTTTCGGCCTATAGGCCCCGGGGAGCGGAAAAGCTGTTCCCGGAGCTTATTATCGATAGTGAATACAGGCTCATCCCCCTGGATTACAGCTATTTTGCCATAGTCTACGATTCGGAACGTATTCCCGATCCGCCCAAGAGTCTGGAAGATCTGACCCTGCCTGAGTATGCGAATAAGCTTATCCTCATGGACCCCCGGACCTCGTCGCCGGGCCTGGGCTTCCTGGCCTGGACAAAAGCCGTATACGGCCCGGACTGGACCACATACTGGCGGCGGCTGTCCCCTTCCATCCTGACCATCGCGGAGGGCTGGGATTCGGGATACGGTCTTTTTACCGCCGGGGAAGCGCCCCTGGTCCTCTCCTATACCACCAGCCCCGGATATCATCTGGAATATGAAGATACCGAGCGGTATAAGGCCGCCATCTTTACCGATGGGCACCCCATACAGATTGAGGTTGCCGGTCTTTTGGCCGCAGGGAAGAACCAGGAAAACGCCAGGCGCTTTCTGGATTTTATGCTGAGCCCCGCGTTCCAGGATATTATTCCCCTGACCAACTGGATGTATCCGGTGATCGATATCCCCCTGCCCGGTTCTTTTCGGATTAACCCCAAGAGCGACAGGCCCCTGCGGCCCGATCCCGTGGGTGACGGGGACCTTACGGAATGGACTGTCCTGATGAGCCAAAAAACCGGATCATGAGGGGGCCGGTCTTTCGCCGGTATAGTACGGCCGTTTCCCGGATCTTTGCCCTCCTGCCCCTGGGGGCCGTGGGCGCGGCCTTTATATTGCCCTACGGGACAGCCCTGTTCTCGGCGCGGCTGGGAGGGGCCGGAGGGGGGGCCGGGGTGATCCTGGGGAACCCCTCCTTTTTGCCCGTGGCGGCCTTCACGGTCCGGCAGGCGGCCCTGAGTACCCTGACGGCCCTGGTCCTGGGCCTCCCCGGGGCCTGGCTCCTGGGGGGGCGGCGGTTCAGATTTTCCCGCCTGATCCGTTCCCTGACCAGTATCCCCTTTGCCATGCCCCCGATCCTGGTGGTCCTGGGTTTTGTCCTCTTTTTCGGAAACGCAGGCTGGGCCAACCGCCTCCTGATGATCATAAGCGGCGCCGAAGAAGGGCCGCTCCGCATCCTGTATAAACCTTCCGCCATTATCCTGGCCCACGGGTTTTATAATTTTCCCCTGGTAATACGCCTCGTGGGGGATGGCCTTATGCAGGCAAAAAAGGCCTATGCCCCGGCCGCGGCGAGCCTTGGGGCCTCCGGTTTCAAGACCGCCCTGACCGTTCTTTTTCCCATCGCCCTCCCCTCCCTCCTGGCCGCGTCCCTGCTGGTATTTCTCTACAGCTTTACCAGTTTTGCGGTGGTCCTGGTCCTGGGCGGCGGTCCGGCGGCCACAACCATGGCGGTGGAAATATACCGCTATGCCCGGATATCCCTGGATTATTCCAGCGCCGGAACCCTGGCATTGATAGAAACCCTTATCGCCGGCCTGGCCCTTTGGGGCTACCTCTTCTTCGAGCGGAAAAGCCGGAGGGTCACGGTGAGCGCCGCAGCCGGGAACCCCATGGAAAAACGGGCCGCCTCCCCCGCGGCAAGGCTGGGGATCATCGTCTACGGTTTGGTGATATTCTTTTTCATCCTGGGGCCCCTCCTGTCTATTCCGGTGGAATCCTTTTTATCCAGACCCTCCCGGGCCGCGCTCCCCCGCTGGTCCCCGGGATGGTGGCTCTCCCTGGGGAACCGGGTCCTCCCCGCCCTGGGCCGGTCCCTCATCCTGGCGATGCTCTCGGCGACCCTGGCCTGTTTTATGGGAATCCTGGCCGCCGGCGCGGCAAGGAACGCGGGCCCCCGTTCCCTGGCGGGGACCCTGCTCAGGTTCTGTTCCACCGCTCCCCTGGTGTCCTCGGGCATCGTATTAGGCCTGGGCTGGATCCTCCTGTATGGCAGGGACCATTCCCGCTCCCTCTGGGCCCTGGTGGTGGTCCACGGGGTAAGCGCCCTGCCCTTCGCCTTTGCCTCTATCAGCGCGGGGCTTAACAGCCTCCCGGAAAACACCCTCCGGGCGGCCTCGGCCTTTGGCGCGGGGCCGGTCATCCGGATCATCACGGTGGAACTGCCCCTGTCCTTCCGGCGGGTCCGGTCCGCCTGGGGCTTTGCGGCGGCCATCAGCCTGGGGGAACTCAACGCCGTGCTTATGCTGGGAATGGAGGAATGGGAAACCCTTCCCCTCTTGATTTATCGCGCCGCCGGTTCCTACCGTTTCGGCCTTGCCTGCGCGGCGGGGACCCTTTTGATCGCCGCCTGTGCCGGCGCCTTTTTACTATCCGAAGCGGGAACCTTCGGGGCCGGGTCCCCAAAGGAGGAAAGCCATGGCCATTAAAGTAGCGGGGCTTACAAAAAGCTACGGTGATTTTTCGATTAACCTGGATTTTTCCGTGGAGGATGGGGAAACCCTGGTCCTGGCGGGACCTTCGGGATGCGGCAAGACCACGGCCCTCAACCTTATCGCCGGGTTTGCCCGGGAAGAGGGGGGGACCATCCTGATCGACGGGAAGCCGGTAAACCACCTTCCCCCTTGGAAACGGCGTATGGCGGTGGTATTCCAGGATCTCGCCCTCTTTCCCCATCTGGATGTGGAAAAAAACATCGCCTACGGTCCCTTTATCCAGGGGATAGCGCCGGAGGAACGGCGGCGTATCACCGGAGAGGTCCTGCGGATTGTCCGGCTTGGGGGCTACGGGAAGCGCCCCATCGAGACCCTTTCCGGGGGGGAGCGGCAGCGGACCGCCATAGCCCGGGCCCTGGCGGTGGATCCCAAGGTCCTGCTCCTGGATGAGCCCTTCTCCAGCCTGGACGCCCCGCTGCGGCGGGACCTGCGCCGGGAATTTCTGGATATCCGGGCCAAATCCCGGCAGCCCTGTGTGTTTGTCACCCATGACCGGGAAGAGGCCGCGGTCCTGGGGGATCGCATCGCCCTTATGGCGGCAGGCCGGATTGTGGAGACGGGAAGCGCCCGGGAGATTTTCCATTCCCCGAAAACCGAATTCGGCGCCCGGTTCCTTGGGACCGGAACGGTCCTGCCCTGTAAGATCGAAAGGGAGGAAGCCCGGGGGACCCGGGTCAGATCCTCCCTGGGGGAACTGCTTATCCCCCCGGGCTCGGCCTGTGATCCGGCGGGGCCCCGTATCTTTATACCCCATGACGCCCTTTCCCTTTACGGGGACAGCCCCGCGGCCTTTACGGCCCTCTTCCTGCGGGGCGTTTTTGAAGGGGATCGGATCACCCTGGAATTGGAATTACCCGATGGGACCGGGCTTACCGTAAAAACCGGCCCCCGGCTGGAATTCCCGGATCAGAAGAGTCCCATGAAATGGTATGTAAACCAGGACCTGCTGCGATTTGTAACTTGAACCGGCGCGAAAGGCCCGGGGGGTATTAGACCGCGTGGAATCCTGGTGTAGGGGCACTGTGATTTATTATAGCGGCCGGGTCCATACCCCGAATGTACCTCTTTGATTTGGATGACGGAGAAGCCGAAACATTCGTTTTGGCACAAGAGCAAAATACCGATTTGGTTATAATTGATGAGAAATACGGGAATTACTTGATAAACAATCATGGCTCGGCACGGATCTTATCAAAAAAGCGATTGAACTTGCGGGAGAACAATAAGCCTCCGCTTCTGAAATTAACTCCTTACCTCCCCCTAATCGTAAAACAAAGCCAGGGCGTACACTTTCTCCGCGCCTTCCTGTTTGAGCGCCGCGGCGCAGGCGTCCAGGGTGGAACCGGTGGTCATCACGTCGTCGAATAAGAGGACCTCCCGGGGGACCTTCCTGGTACACCGGATGCGCCCCCGGAGAT
>JAISOR010000018.1 GCA_031275535.1 Treponema sp.
TGCATATATATGCAAAAAATCCTCGATTATCGGGCTCCTTTATGCAGTTTGTAGGGTATAAAAATTCACTTTTGTGAATTTTTATACGATTTTGCGCTGAAGCGCAACAAACTGCTAGCCTGTGGAGTCCGCCTGCGGAGCCCGGAAACGGTCTGCTCCGGCGGGGAATTCCAGAAACGCCCACGGGGGGAATTCCCGCTCCCCCGCGGCATGGCCGGGAAAGGCAAAAAGCAGCCGCCTTCGAGGGGGAAGACGCCGAGGATTGGGGGGCGCTGCCCTGCGGAAAAAAGGCGCCGGGCACCCGCAGGCGTTCACTTAGGGGTCAGACCTCCTGTGCGGGTGCCTGACCCCGCCGGCGGGGGTCAGGCACCGCCGCTAGATGCAGCGTCTGGGGTCAGGCTCCACCCCCTACATCTAGCGGCGCCTCAGGGCATACGAGGGTCAGACCCCGGCCGGACTATCCGGCCTTCGTGTCTGTTTGTTTGGTCGTGGTTAAATTTTTCATATTTGAGGCATTCCCAAAACTTCAGTTTTTGGGAAATGCTCATTCGTTTATACCCGCTTGTCCCGGGGCGGAGCCCGGGCGGCTCCCTTATTCCCACTCGATGGTGGCGGGGGGTTTGCTTGAAATGTCGTAGGTAACCCGGCCTATGTCTTTGACCGTGTTGGTGATCAGGGTGGAGATTTCCAGCAGGTCCCTGACGGGGAAGGGGTACACGTCGGCGGTCATGCCGTCGGCGCTGGTGATGGCCCTGAGGGACAGGACCCAGCCGTATTTGCGGACATCCCCGGCGACTCCCACGGAGCGGATGGGGAGGAGGACGGCGAAGGCCTGCCATATTTCGTCGTAGAGGCGATCCCCGGCGGGGGACCGGCGTTTTTTCAGCTCGTCGATATAAACGGCGTCCGCTTCCCGGAGGATATCACATTTTTCCCGGGTTACCTCCCCCAGAATGCGGACCGCGAGACCCGGGCCGGGGAAGGGGTGGCGGCGGACCACCTCCTCGTCCACCCCCAGGAGGCGGCCCAGGCGGCGCACCTCGTCTTTGTAGAGCCGGTCCAGGGGTTCGATGATCCGGCCGGCCCCGCGTTTGGCATCCACCAGGGGACTTCCTACATTATGGTGGCTTTTGATGATATGGGCCTTTTTTCCTACCCCTTTGCCGCTTTCGATGAGGTCCGTGTAGAGGGTCCCCTGGGCGAGAAAATAGGGTTCCGGCAGGCCAAGCCGGGACACTTCCCGCTCCTGGATGGTGATAAACAGGTCCCCGATGGCCTTCCGCTTTGCCTCCGGGTCGCCGAGGCCCTTGAGGGCCGAAAGGAATTCCTCTTCGCAGTGGACGATGTGGAGGTGCCGGGCGCCCAGCCGCTCCAGGGCGGCGGCGACGGTTTTGGTTTCATCCTTCCGCATAAGCCCCGTGTCCATGTACATGAGGTGTACCTGGCCGGGGTCCAGGGTCTTGAGGAGCAGCGCCCCGGCCACGGTGGAGTCCACCCCCCCGGAAATGAGGAGCAGCACCGGCTTGCGGCCCACCCGTTCCCTCAGGGCGGCGCGGACTTCTTCGATATAGTGCTCCATGGTCCAGCCGGGCTTGCAGCCGCAGACCCCAAAAACAAAGGCCGCGAGGATTTCAAGCCCCCGTTCCGTGTGGGTTACCTCCGGGTGGAACTGGAGCCCGAACCAGGGCTCGGTTTCGTGGGCCGCCACCGCGGGAAAGCCGGCGGCGCTGACGCCGTACTCCCGAAAGCCCGGGGCCAGGCGGGTCAGGCTGTCGCCGTGGCTCATCCAGGCGGTGAAGGAATGGGCGGCGGGGAGCGAAGCCGCCGGGGGGGCGGAATTGACCAGGTCATGCAGGGGGACCGCGGGATCAAAGCCCGCGAGGAATTTCCCGATGAGCCCCCCGTTTTTCAGCGCCTCCGGCCCGGCTTCCCCGGGGGTGACGGTTACTTCCATGCCGCCGTATTCCCGCTCGCGCAGGGCTTCCACGAGGCCGCCCCGGTCATAGGTCATGCGCTGGAGCCCGTAACAGATGCCCAGCAGGGGGAGGCCCGAGGTATAGATCCCCGGGTCCGGAACCGCCCCCTGGGGGGTGTAGACCGATTCCGGGGAGCCGGAAAGGATGATCCCCCGGACCGTCCCGGCGGCGGGGGTTTCCGGGGTCAGGGGGCTGTCCCCGGGGATGATCTCGGTATACACCCCCAGGTCCCGGATCCGCCGGCCTATCAACTGGGTGGTCTGGCTCCCGAAATCCAGGATCACGATTTTATCCATGCCGCGCCTCCTCCCCGCCGGGGATGGCCGGGAGCGGTCCGGGGGGGGAGCGGAGAAGCGGCAGCTTCGGAGCGCGGGGGGGGCGGACGGGCCCGGGGGGGCACGCGGAAGCGTGGGCACGGGAACCCCGCGGCGCGGCGGAAGGCCCCGAAAACGGCCGCCGGGGCGGATGGGGGCCCCAGGGCCGATGCCCCGGTTCCGGGAACAGGTTTGGAAACCGCCCCCCCCCTGAATGGCCCCGGGAATTCACCGGGTCCACGGGCTTTTCCTGATGATGGTTTCCTTTCGGTCGTAACCCACGGATACCATATCGATGGGGGTTTCGCAGAAGCGTTCGATGAATTCGATGTACTCCATGGCTTCCACGGGGAACTCTTCGTAGGTGAGGGCGGTGGACAGGGTTTTTTTCCAGCCCGGAAAGCTCCGGAGTATGGGCCGCGCGCGGTTGAGGTCCCCGATGGAGGCGGGGAAGGTCTCCACGATCCGGTTTCCGATGCGGTAGGCGATGCAGGCTTTGATTTCGTCCAGGGTGTCGTAGACATCCAGGTGGGTCATGACCAGGGAATCGATGGAATTGGTGAGGCAGGCGTAGCGGAGGGCTACCAGGTCCAGGTAGCCGCAGCGCCGGGGCCGGCCGGTGGTAACGCCGTATTCCCGGCCGGTTTCCCGGATGAAGCGGCAGAGGGAGCCTTCGGCGCTTTCGGACTGGCTGTCGAATTCGCTGGGGAAGGGGCCGTTCCCCACCCGGGTGGTATAGGCCTTGAAGACCCCGAGGATCCGGTCCAGCCGCCGGGGGCCCACGCACCCGCCGACGGCGGCGCCGGCGGCACAGGACATACCGCTGGACACATAGGGATAGGTGCCCAGGTCCAGGTCCAGCAGGGCCCCCTGGGCGCCCTCGAAAAGCACCTGGGCGTTTTTGCGGTGCATCAGATAGACCGCCAGATCTATGGACATGGCCTGGAGCCGGTCAACATAGGGGGCGAGGAAGTCCTGGTCCCCCTTTTCCAGTTCGCCGGTTTTTTCCTTCCAGGAAAGGTCGGCGACGCGGATCCCGTCCCGGTCGCTTTTCATGGAATAGGTGATCCCGATGCCCCGGCCGGTGGTGCCGATGGGTTTTTTCCGGGCCTGATCCCGGGCCTGGTCGATCTCGATGTACCGGGGCAGGACGAGGTGGGCCCGGTCGGAAATAAAAACCCGGCCGGTGGTGTCGATCCCCCGTTCCCGGAGCATGTCCAGTTCGTTGAAGAGGGCGGCCGGGTCGATGACCATGCCCGCCCCCAGGATCACCATCTTGTCGGGGTAGAGGATCCCCGAGGGGATGAGGTGCAGGGCGTACTGTTCATCCCCGATAACGATGGTATGCCCCGCGTTGGCCCCGCCGGAAAAACGGACGATTATCTGGGCTTCCTTGGCCAGGTAATCCACGATTTTTCCCTTTCCCTCATCACCCCATTGGGCGCCGATGACCACTACATTCATAACCGCTCCCCCCGCTCCCGGCAGTTTGCCGCGCTTGAGCGCGGAATCGTATAAACATTCACGGATAGTGTATACAAACCGGAGGGAATTGACAATGGCACGCATTGCCGGGATCGGCTCCGGGATGTATACTCTAAAAGGAGGTCCGCTATGCCCCTGTTAAAAGAACAAACCTATTACACCTATGCCGATTATCTTTCCTGGGACGGGGAGGGACGTTACGAAATTATAGACGGCGAAGCCTATATGATGGCGCCTCCTTCCCGGATGCACCAGGAGATCAGTATGGCCTTATCAACCAGGATCTATAATTTTTTGCAGGGTAAACCCTGCAAGGTATATGCCACGCCGTTTGCCGTCCGGCTTAATCCGCTGCCGGGCAATAGGGACGACACCGTGGTGGAGCCGGACCTGGCGGTGGTGTGCGATTCCTCCAAACTGGACGACCAAGGCTGCAACGGGGCTCCGGACCTGATCATCGAAATCCTCTCCCCCTCCAATGCCCGGTATGACCGAATCACCAAATTCCAAAAATACCGGGAAGCGGGGGTGCGGGAATACTGGATCGTGGACCCGGAAGAAAAATCGCTCCTGGTCTATGTCCTCAAAAACAGCGAGTACGTGGCTTCCGCCTATGAGGAGACGGCGCTTGTTCCGGTTACAGTCCTGCCGGGGCTCGAAATCGACCTTAAAACCGTGTTTGTAGAAAATGAGGGGAAGGGGTGATCCGCAGGCCGCCGCCCCGGGGGTGATAATCCTTTTCCCCCTGGAGGCTGCCTTATCGAACCGGGCAATCTAGGAGCCTGTTCACTTTTGTGAATTTTTATACGATTTTGCGCTGAAGCGCAACAAACTGCTATACCGGTGAAGTCTTCGCCTTCCCTTACACCCTGCTGTAGTTCGGCGCTTCCTGGGTGATGGTTACGTCGTGGGCATGGCTTTCCCGGAGGCCCGCGGCGGTGATTTTGACGAAGCGGCGGTACCGCTTGAGTTCGGCTATGGTTTTGCAGCCGCAGTACCCCATGCCTTTGCGGAGGCCCGAGACAAGCTGCTGCAGGTAGCTCCGCAGTTCCCCCTTGTAGGGCACCCGGCCTTCGATGCCCTCGGGGACCGGGGTTTCGTCCTTGCCGAGCTGATACCGGTCCCGGGAGCCTTCGTTGAGGGCCCCCAGGCTTCCCATGCCCCGGTATTCCTTGTAGATCCGGCCGTCAAAGATGATCTCGCTCCCCGGGGCCTCTTTGAGCCCGGCGAAGAGGTTGCCGATCATCACCACGTCGGCTCCGGCGCCGATGGCTTTGGTGATGTCCCCGGAAAATTTGATCCCCCCGTCGGCGATGAGGGGGATGCCCGACCTGGCCGCCTCTTCGGCGCAGTCCCAGACCGCGGTAAACTGGGGCACCCCCACGCCGGCCACGACCCGGGTGGTGCAGATGGAACCGGGGCCGATACCGATCTTGACCGCGTTGGCTCCGGCCTCGATGAGCCGCCTGGTCCCTTCCTTTGACGCCACGTTGCCCCCGATCACGGGGATATCGAATTTTTTCTTGATCCCCGCCACCGCTTCCATGACGTTTTTCGTGTCCCCGTGGGCGGTATCCAGGACCACAAAATCGACCTTGGCGTTTTTAAGGAGGGGCAGCCGCTCATGATAATCCTGGGGAGAAACCGCGGCCCCGACAATGAGGCGCCCCCCCTTGTCCGTGGCCGCCATGGGAAACCGGTCGTGTTTTTCCATATCCTTCACGGTGATAAGGCCCGTGAGCCGTCCGCCGGCGTCCACCACCGGGAGCTTTTCGATCCGGTGGCGGTCGAATTTCTCCCGGGCGCTGGATACCGTGGGCTCCCCCTGCTCCACAATGGGCTCCCGGGTCATCACGTCCGTCACGGAAAGGGAGTCGTTCCGGCAGAACCGGAGGTCCCGGCCGGTGATGATTCCCACCAGCCGGTTGTCGCTGTCCAGCACCGGCAGGCCCGATACCCGGAACTTGTTCATCAGGGCCTTGACATCCTTGACCGCGGCGTCTTCCCCAACGGAAACCGGCGAATCAATAACCCAGTTAAGGTAGCGTTTGACCGCGGCCACCTGCCGGGCCTGCGCTTCCGGGTTCAGGTTCCGGTGGATGACCCCGGCCCCCCCCTCCAGCGCAATGGCGATGGCCAGCTTTTCCTCGGTTACCGTGTCCATGGCCGCCGAAAGGATCGGGACATTGAGGGGTATATCCTTGCAGAGGAGGGTTTTGACCTCACATTCCTTGGGGAGTATATCCGAATACCCCGGAAGGAGGAGGACATCATCATAGGAAAGGGCTTCTTCAAACATGATTATCTCCTGTTTCCATTAATTTCCGGTATTTCGCGGCAATGGACCGCGCTTTTTGAACGGCAAGGCCCCGGTATAACTCGGGGCGCTCGAAAAACGAAAGGGCCCTGTCCGCCGAAGGGACCAGGCCCCGGGCCGCGAGCCCTTCCCCTATCCGGGCGAGGAGCTCCGGTTCCCCGGCCAGGGCCTGGGCAAAGCTCAGGCCCCCGGTTTCCGCCCGCAGGGTGATCCGCCGGACGCGTTCGTGGGCGTCGGACAGGCCGCTTTCCGCCAGGAGTATATAGGCCGGCTCCGCCAGGATTCCCCCAGGAATCCCGGTTCCCCCAGGAATCCCGATTCCGCCGGGGCTCCCGGCCCTTCCCTCCCGATCCCCCCGTAAATTGCGCAGGAGCTGTTCCCGGTCCACCCCCAGGCCCTCTATAACGGCGCTCATCCGGCTTATGGCCAGGCAGAAACCGGTAACGTAATCGGCGATAAAACGCTGGCTGGCCGAATTGGAGAGGTCCCGCTGGTGTTCGCTGATCTGGTCCATAAAAAAGGTGATCACCCGGGGCATAAAGGCCTTCCAGAGGCTTTTGACGTGTTCCGAATTCCAGGGGTTCCGTTTCTGGGGCATGGTGGAGGACCCCACCTGATCCGCGGCAAAACCCTCCCGGAATTCCCCGATTTCGGTGCGCTGAAGGTTCCGGAGGTCGTCCGCCAGGTTGGCGATGATCCCAAAGGCCAGGTTGAATTCGAGCAGGAGCCGGAGCAGGTATTCGGGCTCCACCAGTTGGGTGGAATGTTCCGAGGGCTCCAGGCCCAGCTCCGCCAGGTAGCGGCGCTCCAGCTCCTCCGGGTCCCGGACGAGCATGGCGGCGGCGTTGTAGGCCCCCACGGCCCCGGCGAGTTTTCCCTTGAGCTGCCCGGCGAGGTCTTCGATTTTGAGGATCGATTTACCCAGCCGGGAAACATATTCCGCCAGGGCGAAACCCGCGGTGATGGGGACCGCGTGCTGGCCGTGGGTCCTGCCCACCTGGGGGGTCTCGGCCTCCTTTTCGGCAAATTCGCAGAGGAGCAGTTCCAGCTTCCGCAGGGCCGGCAGGATCACCCCTCGGGTTACCCCCCGGATTCTGTAGGACAAAGCCGTATCCAGGATATCCACGCTGGTAGCCCCCAGGTGAACCAGGGGAGCCGTTTCCGGAGGCACCTTGGTTTTGAGGACGTTTACCAGGGCCCGGATATTGTGGCGGGTTTTTTCTTCCTCGGCATAAACCTCGGCGCTGTCCACCGCCAGGGCGGCCTTGTCCAACGCCTCCCGAAGCTCCGCGGTCAGCCCCCCCCGCAGGCTGAGGTGGGCGATGATCAGGGCGGTCTCCGCCTTGACGCAGGCCGCCACCGCGGCTTCTTCCGAAAGCCAGGGCACCAGCGCGTTGTAAAGGGTTTCCTCGGACAGGGAGTAGCGGTGATCCAGGGGAGAGATATTACGGAAAATATTGCGGGCTTCCATACCGGACTATGGCATAAAATAAAAAAAATGTCCAGGGCTTGCAAATTAAAAAGCAATCATGGAGGCTTTCCCAAAATTGGGAAAGCCTCTTCTGTAAGGCTTTTTAAACTTTTTTAGTCTCCGGCAAGGCTTTTATCGGCTCTTGTAAAGCCGGGCCCCCCATCCGCCCCCGCGCCGCGGGACACGTGGATTGCCCCGCCGGATTCGGCGCCGGGCGCCATCCCGCTGTCTTGCTGAGGAACTCAGCTGTCTTTGCGCGCTCCCCGGCTGTCTGGCCGGGCGGCGCGGATGGCGCCAGGCACCGTTTTCCCGGATTTAGCGCCTGCCGCCATGTATTATTCCCAATTAGCCGTGGTGTCCCCCACGGCGCTGTCGGGGGAAGTGTCTTCGAAGGTCCAGGCCGATCCTGAATAGTTTTCGGCGTAGAGTTTGACCTCCGGACCCGCATCGGTGTTACGTTTCTTGCTAGACGACTTTACATAAACCACATGGCCGCCCAATTTGGCAGTGTTTTCGGTACTGCCCGGAATGTGGTCAGTATCAGTATCGCCATATATGATCCCCCCTGTTTTGATGAAGATCGCGTTATAAAGATCTTCTATATACACACCGCCGCCGTTATTGGTAGCGGTGTTGCCGGATATTTCCCCGCCTTTCATGGTGAAGGTCCCCTCAATAAGATACACGCCGCCGCCCGAGCCGATGTTACCGTTGGCGGTATTACCGGATATTTCCCCGCCCTCCATGATGAAGGTCCCGACATTATACACGCCGCCGCCAAAGTTGGCGGTGTTACCGGATATTTTCCCGCCCTTCATGGTGAAGGTCCCCATGGAACGGTTTCTTACACTGCCGCCAAATCCATCATTGGTGTTGCGGGATATTTCCCCGCCTTCCATGGTGAAGTTTCCGCCATTGTTCACGGCATCACCGGTGTTACCGGATATTTCCCCGCCCGTCATGGTGAAGGTCCCGGTATTGATGGTTACGCCGCCGGTGTTGTAGCCGGTGTTGCCGGATATTTTTCCACTTTCCATTCGCAGGGTCCCGTAATGAACATACACGCCGCCACTACGAAGGGAGGTGTTGCCGGATATTTCCCCGCCTTCCATCCGCAGAGTCCCGTATACCCCGATCCCCCCGGCGCTGACGGCGGCGTTACTGTCGTAGACGTAAGTGACGGTTGGATTGGTATTTCCCCGGACCACCGCGGCGTCCTCAATCGCCAGGGTTCCCCCGGCATCAACCATGATGATGGGGAAGTTATTGGCGTCTATGCCCGTCAGGGTGATGTTCCGCAGGTAAAGGGTTACGCCGCTCTTTACGGTGATCACCGCGTTCCCCGACGGGGACCCGTCGAGCTGTATGTTCCGGCCCCGGCCGTCGATGCGGACGAAGAATTCGGAGCGGTTCGGGGGCGGTTCCAGTACCTCCCCCGCTGTCCCCAGGCTGCCGGCGCCGGCCGCGAACGTTACCGGTTCATCCCCCGGCGACAGGTCCACGTAGAGGGGCGCGGCCGCGCTCGTGTACTCGTCCCGGGCCCGGGCATCT